>NZ_QNUB01000032.1:0-51283 GCF_008042345.1 Bacillus sp. AR8-1 | reverse complement strand
AAAGTAAATTACTTAACATAGAGAGCATCTCATTGGACAAATAATTAATTATGTGAAACAATAATAACAGATAAGGAGACGTTAATTTTCCTTAAGTGCTTCGAATTAATTTTATTCAATAAGAGAAGGTGTGCTTAAAGAAGTTAAATTAAATAAGGAGCTGTTTTATTATATGCAACAAAATAATGATTTAAATTTTGAACCTCAAGACGTTAATATTGTCAATCCTAAACAAGCCAGGAAAGCAGTAATTGCTACTGGTATAGGGAACGCAATGGAGTGGTTTGACTTCGGATTATACGCGTATTTAGCGGTTATCTTAAGTCAATTATTCTTCTCAGGTGCTGATAATAGTGGATTGCAACTTGTACTTACATTCGGTACATTTGCAGCAGCCTTTCTCGTTCGACCAATCGGAGGTGTATTCTTTGGTAGAATAGGAGATAAGTACGGCCGAAAAATCGTGTTAAGTACTACTATTATTTTAATGGCACTTTCTACATTATTCATCGCATTACTACCAACCTATGAACAAATTGGTGTATGGGCACCAATACTACTTTTAGTTGCCCGGATGATTCAAGGCTTCTCTACAGGCGGCGAATATTCAGGAGCAATGGTTTATATCGCAGAATCTTCTCCAGATAAAAAGCGTGGTATACTCGGTAGTGGTCTTGAAATTGGAACACTCTCAGGTTACATTGCTGCATCGGTAATTGTTACCATTTTGACGTTATTGTTAACAGATGAGCAAATGCTCAGCTGGGGATGGCGTATTCCGTTCTTAGTAGCTGCACCAATTGGTTTGGTCGGTTTATACTTACGCCGTCATCTAGATGAATCTCCAATCTTTGAAGAGATGGAAAAAGCACAAGAGGAATCTGAAGACAATGAACAATTTTCATTTATGGATATTATTAAATATCACAAAAAAGACTTCTTATTAAGCACAGTAATTGTCGCCTTCTTTAATATTACGAATTATATGATTCTTTCGTATATTCCTTCTTATCTAACTCAAGTACTTAAAGTCAAAGAAACAACGGGCTTATTAATTATTTCTATTACGATGGCACTTATGATTCCACTAGCACTATATTTCGGTAAATTAAGTGATAAAATTGGTAATAAACGCGTCGTGCAAATTGGTTTACTTGGTTTAACTGTATTTGCAATTCCAGCATTTTTACTAATAGGTAACGGACATATTGCAGCTATATTTGCAGGTATTTTCGTACTAGGTTTCTTCTTAAGTGTATATGAAGGAACATTACCTTCATTATTACCATCACTCTTTTTCACTGATGTACGTTATCGAGCACTTTCGATCTCATTTAATATTTCTGTATCGATATTCGGTGGAACAACACCGCTCGTATGTTCATACTTAGTTCATGCAACTGGTAACCCGCTTGCGCCAGCATTTTATTTGACGGGTGTAAGTATTATTGGATTAGTTGTATTTAGTGTATTATTTGTTACGACTTCAGGGCGTGCGCTAAAAGGTTCATATCCTACAGTAGAAACGAAAAAAGAAGCACACCTAATCGCTAAAGAAGACCCTGAAGAAACACTTTGGTGGCATGAAGAGTCATTAGAAATTGAAGCAGGGAAGAATGCTTCCATTTAAAAAGCAACGTAGAAGTATAAAAAGACTCCTATGAATATAGGAGTCTTTTTGTTACGTTATTTCTTTCGTTTCTTCAAACTTTTCTGATAGGCATAAAGCTTATGAATCTCTTCCTTAAATTCATGCAGAAGTACAATGCTTTTACCATTTGAATAACGCACCGTATTATAAGCATCTATAATAATATCACTTTGAATATTTACATCTTCTTCATCATTTATTCTTTCTAGCCAAGCCTCAACAGTTTCTCCCCGTTTTCTATTTAAAGGAGGGGTTAACTTACTCTCTAGCTTGAAAATTTCCTTCCGAATTTCGTTATGCGGCGGTTTATTTCGTTTAAAACGATTTTGGTTCGTTCCTTCTTTATTAGTAATAATAGTAGATTCGAAGGCGGGCATATTTGGTAAACTGAATTGTTTTCGTTTTTTTACTATTTTCCAAACGACGTAAATAGCGATAGCTGTACATGCTATTATGGTAATGCTATTTATGAGTGTGGGGTCAAAATCAGGAAGTTTTTCCCCATTGTCTTCAATTTTAGGTTTTAAGAGATGCCCTTTACTTGCCCAAACCCCTTCAGTATCTTTCAATTCAGCTGCTATGAGAAATGGATTTATAACATAACCGACTCCTAACGCGACTACTTCTGTGATAAAGCTAAAAATAAGACGAATAAAAGGAAAAACTAAAACAAGTACTATACTCATTACACCAATCGTAATGATAGAAATGAAACGTAATAACTGTTGATTCCGATTTGCCCCAGTTAACCAAAATGTAATCATAATGTGTATAACTAATAGTAACAGCTTCCACAAAGGTGGAAAGGGCGCATAAAATATGGCTGAAATACTAAACCAAACAATACCGCCTAACGATTTTTGAACTGGATATCCTGGTCCGACTACATGTACGATAAAGAAGAAAAGCGGTAACATAATTGTGCCGAATAGAGAGAATGGGAGAAGGAAAGAACAACCAATTATTTGAGTAATGAATAGTATGACAAATCCGGTTGTTTTTTTATTCATAAATTTATGAATAAGAAATACGCCTATATAGCCTGTTGCTAAAAATATGGCAATAGCAACAAGGTCATCCCTTTCTGTTAATAATGAAAGGAGGAGAAGCAAAATAAAGTCATTAACGTGATAGAGCCAAGTTTTCAACCAATTCCACCATCCCTTCGCTATTAATGAGGAACGTTGGCTGCGAGAGAAGAGGGAGTTCATTTTTCTGTAAACCAATGTATATCATTGTAGACGAACGTTCTCTCTTTCTCGTTACATAATGAAGGAATCCTTGTTTCGGAAGTAACGTACTATCATCTGAAATACGTGCTAATTCTTCTAAAGCTTTTGCATATTGTGTTTGCCCTTCATGTAACGATAAATGTAATGCACCACCTTCTGCTAATACACTAATAAATAATTCAAACGGTATGTGATGCTTCGTTGCATATTGGCAAATGTATGTTGTGAATGAAATTAAATCTTCAACATTATCTTTCCAACCAAATCCACGATCGGCAGCTAAAGAAAGACAAATCGTCCAACTATAATTTTTTACAGGTTCAAATTGCTTCGCTTGTAATTCTTGCATTTTAGCAGATGCCTTCCAATGAATAGAGCGGAAAGACTCACGCTCATATCGCTTTACACCGATAATAGATGTTTCATCATTGTAAAAAGAAAAATTAGTTCGATAAGAACCAGTTAGAAGTTGCTGAAGTTCTTGCAAACCTGCTACTTCTTTAGGAGAAGGATACACAATAATTTCAGTTTTTAACTTATCGAAAACAGGTAAGTGTACATTTAATAAATGAAAAGGATCTTTTAAAACACATTCGAACTGTTCAATTTGAAACACACCACGTTTCGTTGCGGTTAATGTTAAATCCCATTTTTGCGCCGAATGTGCAGGTTGTGAAAATGGAAAAGAGAATAACGTTTTTGATATTCGTTCAATTCCTTGATCTTTATGCTGTATAAGAGACGCATCTAAATGAAAATAACAAACACTATTAACGAGAGGGATATGTGCACCGTTTTTCAAATGAATAAAAAACTTTCCAGATTCATCAGGGAAAAGCCGAGTTGTTTGTCTCTCGTTTATAACTTCAAATTTTTTCTCTATGTAAGCGACATATTTATAAATGAAAATCGCAAATAAATAATAGGAGAAAAAGAGAAACATTATAATTCGTTGCGGCATAAAAAACGTAAATAGTATAGCGCCTGGCACAGTTAGTTGAATAATATGGAGTTGAAAAAATAAAGGTACAGTTACAACACGCTGTCCATTCATGCTTGCTCAATCTCCACAGGTACGTCAACTTCTTTTAAAATACTTTGCATTATATCATTTTTAGTCGTGCGCAGGGCACCTTCCATTGATAAGACAATACGGTGATTCCAAACAGAAGGAGTTAAAAATTGTATATCTTCAGGGGTGCAATATTCTCTCCTGCGTAAGAAGGCTAATGCTTGAACTGCGCGCACTAAAGAAAGTGTGGCACGTGGGCTTACACCGTTAGCGATGTAATCGTGATTTCGAGTAGCTTGTGCAAGTTTAATTATGTAATGTTCTAACGGTTCTGATATGAAAATTTCTTTTATTCGTTTCTGTGATTCTAATATATCTTCTAAAGAGATAACAGGTGTGACACGTTCTAGCGGTATATCGTTACGAAAACGTCGCATCATTTGTAACTCATCTTCAGGAGTTGGATAACCGATTGAAATCGTCATTAAAAAGCGATCAAGCTGTGCATCTGGAAGAGGGAAAGTCCCTTGTGATTCAATTGGGTTTTGCGTTGCAATAACAAAGAACGGTTTTGGGAGAGGAGTAGACTGTTTTTCAAGCGTCACTTGTCGCTCTTCCATCGCTTCTAACAAACTAGATTGTGTTCTCGGCATTGCACGGTTAATTTCATCTGCTAGCAAAATGTTTGTCATAACGGGTCCAATTCTTAACTCAAATTCACTTGTTTTTGGGTTAAAGTATTCAATACCTGTTACATCACTTGGAAGTACATCAGGGGTAAATTGAACACGAGAAAAACTACCGCCAATACTTTTTGAAATGGTTTTCGCCAGTAACGTTTTCCCAGTACCAGGCACGTCTTCGAGTAGTACATGTCCATCAGCAAGCAGTGAAACAAGCAGTAGATCAATAACATTTTCTTTACCAACAAACACAGATCCTATGTTTTCTTTCAATTTATTTATCATATGTACCATTCCTTTCAGTATAAAAGAGCTAATATTTCTATATTTTAACGAATTATTCAGAAAATTGGTATCATTTTTTAATTCAAAGAAATAGATATTTAATTATTAAATTAAGCTTGCATATTTTGGAATATGATTATGCAATATCGGTATACGATGTATCGTGAGTCGATATATCATAAGGAGATGTATCGGAGGTAGTTATAATGAATGCGAAGGCGCAAAAATATATTCCGTTAACTGAGGCGACATACTACATATTATTGTCACTTGTAAAGCCAATGCATGGTTATGGAATTATGCAAATGGTAGAAGAGATGACAAATGGAGAAGTAAAACTCGGTCCTGGTACGTTATACGGGAATACGACGAAATTACTTAAAGAAAAATTAATTGTTGAAGTTGCCTCTACAGATAGAAAGAAGTGCTATGAGTTAACAACGTTTGGGAGAGAAGTGTTAGAGCTCGAGTATAACAGGTTACAGAGATCTGTAAGGAATGGGAATAGTATATTAGGGGAGTGAATGAGAGATGGAGACAAAGAAGGTATTTAAATTTTTCATGGCATGGAGTTTAGAAAAAGAAGAAGCTTTTTTACGGAAAATGCATCAAAAAGGTTGGGCGTTACAAAGGTATAATTTGTTGTATACGTTTAAGAAAACAGAACCGAAAGATGTAATATATAAAGCGGATTTTAGATTGGTTTATTGGGATTCAAAAGAAAAACAACAGGAGTACTTTGAAATATATGAAATGTCTGGTTGGAAACGTGTCACAAGTTTTACAAGATGGAATTATTTTTGTAAGGAAGTAGAGAAGGGAATTGAGTTACCTGACATATATTCAGAGAAGGACACGAAGGTGCAAAAAATGAAGGAATTATTACAATTTTTCGCATTAATTTCAATAACTATATTACCCTCAATGTATAGCGTATTTTTAAGTTCAACAGAATCAAGAGTGCCAATTTGGGCGAAAGTTATGACAGGGCTTGTAGGTTGTATGTATGCTTATTTCTTCATGAGAATTTTTTGGAAAATCAAGAAATTGAAAAGTGAAATATTATAATAAAGATTAGACTCTAGAAGAAGATAATGATGACAATGACATCATTATCTTCTTCTTTAATTTTTATGTAATTCTATTTTGTTAACTATTTTTTATATAATAAAAATATATATTTAATTCATAGAACTAACAGTTACAAAGATGATACTAGTAACAATACCTAAAAAAATCATAAATGAAGAAGAAATAATTAATAATAAAGAATTAGCAATAAATATCACTTTATTAGATTTTTGATTTTTAAAATGGTAATAAAGTAAAAGACCACAAATAGTAGAAACAATCCATATTGTTAGACCGTAAGGAGTCGTTATTTTTTCAAAATCGAAGATCCAAAAGTAAAAGATGACTATGTGGCAAGTTACTAGTAGAAATGTTGATGGAAGCATTATCTTTTTATTTAAAATCATTTGTTATCCCCCTCCTTATGTAAATATTACCAAAAGGGTGTGGGTTTTAATATATAATAAGGAAGAAATACATCTTTAATTAACTTATTAAATGGAAAAATCCCTTATAGAAAAATCTATTTCTACAAGGGATAATAATGTTTTTATTAGAAAGACTGATTTTGCGCAGGTTTAATAAATTGTTCTGGGTTTTCAACAAGTCCGCATACAGCACACTGGACACGGTATGTAGGTCCTTGATAGGCCATATGAAAAGCATTCATCGTTTCATTTGTGTATTCTTCTTCTACTTGACCAGTTTGTGGATTTAATTTGACTGGTTTTACTTGTTGTTCAAGAATATTAAAGCGAGTACGGTTCGTTTTACAGCTTGGACATAGCATTGGTTCCATATGTATACACCTCCATTTGTATCATTTCTTAAAATCTTTAATTTTATGCAAGCAAAAAACTTTCTCAATATAAATAGGTGTTTAATGTATTTAAAATTCAGAAAAAATAAAATATAATAAAAGCACGAACTGGTTATGTCCAAACCAAATCTCCTGTTTTATGCCAATAAGCTGGGGGGCCGAGAAATCGGCCTCATTTTTTTTGCTCATTACTACAAGGAACAAGGTTTTTGTGAGACTTTTGTCGAAATTTTAGGGATAGATATAAAGGGGGATGTAAAATGGATTTGAAAATGAAGTACATCATTTTATATGTAGAAAAGTTTGAGGAATGTTTAAAATTCTATAAAGATATTTTACAGTTACCTATAAAAGCAGAGCACGGTACATATATTGAATTTAATACTGGAACTACCATTTTAGCGATGAATACGCGGCAAGATGTGAAAGAATTAACAGGACTACCGCTTACAGAAGGTGAATTAAAGTCTTCTCATTTCGAATTAGGATTCGTTGTTGAGAATGTACAAGAAACGATTGAACAATTTAGAGAACAAGGAATCAAGATTTTAGTTGAACCTATTGTAAAACCGTGGGGACAAACAATTGCCTACATTGCTGATCCAGATGGAAATTATATTGAAATTTGCAGTTCATTAGAATAGAGGGAGAAAGAGAGATGGGATTTCCAAAACTAGAAACAGAACGTTTACTCTTAAGAGAACTTACACTATTAGATGCAGAAACGATGTTCCAATATTTTTCGAAAGAATCAGTTATACGTTATTTCGGAATGGATTCTTTTGAAAATATTGAGCAAGCGAAAACAACGATTCAAACGTTTAAAAATCGTTATGAAGAGGGCAGTGTATTTCGCTGGGGAATCGAGAAAAAAGGGACGGGCCAATTAATCGGAACGTGCGGATTTCATTTAATTAATAATAATCATAAACGAGCTGAAATTGGTTATGAATTAGATGATACATATTGGGGACAAGGATATGCATCGGAAGCATTACAAGCGATTTTAGCTTACGGATTTGAAATGCTGCAACTGATAAGAATCGCAGCGGTTGTATATGTAGAAAATAAAGCTTCTCAAAAGTTGTTAATAAAAGCAGGATTTCAAGAAGAAGGATTACTTCGAAAACATATGATTCAAAATGGAGTTGCTCATGATACCATTTTATATTCTTTATTAAAAGAAGAGTGGAAGAAGTAATGAGTACAAACGAACTTATAACGATTATGAAGAATCATAGGGAAAATAGATTCATTTTAGGTATAGATGGTTTAAGTCGTTCAGGAAAAACAACATTCGTAGCAAATTTAAAAGAAAATATGAAACAAGAAGGCATTCCGTTTCATATTTTCCATATTGATGATCATATAGTGGAGCGTAATCGACGCTATTATACAAACCATGAAGAATGGTATGAGTATTATTGTTTACAGTGGGATATTACATACTTGAGGCAGAAGTTTTTTCAGAAGTTACAACATGAGACAAAATTAATTTTGCCTTTTTATCAAGAGGAAACGGACTCATGTGAAATGAAAAAAGTACAGATTCCTATTGTAGGCGTAATTGTTATTGAAGGAGTTTTTCTGCAGCGAAAAGAATGGAGAGATTTCTTTCATTATATGGTCTATTTGGACTGTCCAAGAGAGACAAGGTTTCTACGTGAGAGTGAGGAGACACAGAAAAACCTTTCAAAGTTTGAAAATAGGTATTGGAAAGCAGAGGATTATTACTTAGAAATGGAATCGCCGAGGGATAGGGCGGATTTAGTCATTAAATGATTTGAACATAGAAGGTGAATAGAATGAATATTTTATGGGATTTTGATGGGACGTTATTTGATACGTATCCTGCATATACAATGATGCTTTCTGAAATATTAGGTGATTCAGTAGAAAAACAAGAAATATACAAAAACTTAAAAATATCATACTCTCATGCAATTCAGTATTATAATATTTCATGCGAGCAGGAAGAAAAGATTAAAGTTTTGAAGGGAAAATTCACGTCAAAAGATATGAAACCTTTTGCAGGTGTCGAAGAGGTTTTGAAATTTGCAAATAAAAATGTGATTATGACCCATAAACATAGGGAAGGGGTTATGGGCATTTTAAAATATTACGGCTGGGAAAAATACTTCGTAGATATGGTTACAATTGACGATGGCTTTCCTCGAAAGCCAAACTCTTTAGCTTATAATCATCTGCATAAAAAATACAATATTGATTTAGCTATTGGAGATAGAGAATTAGATTTATTACCTGCAAAAGAATTAGGTATTTCAACATGTATGTTTCAAGGTAATTGTGATGTAGCGGATTATTCTTTATCACATTACTCGGAGTTTTTTAAGGTAGTGAGTGATAGAGAGTTTTCTTTATAAAAAAAGTTATTAATAAAGACTGTATCTTTCATTTTAAAGGTACAGTCTTTATTTTTTAGAGCTATTATATACCAATTGCCGTGGATTAAAGAATGATTGTATATCTTTAGTAAAGAAATAGTCAGGTTAGTTGTTAGATAGAAATAAACTGACAGATAAAGTGATAGTGTCCGTTTTATCTGCTTTTTATCATAACCAAATTATGGTTATTCATGCTAATATAAACTCATAGCTATATAGAAGGGGTGGGATTAGTATGAAAACAGAAATAGTTCCTAAAAAGAAGTACAGTATAATAAGCTATATATCTTTACTCATCGGCATTTTGTGTTTTCTATTCGTTTTTATAACGCCAACAAGGATAGCGAATGCAGGTAATATAGTTGGAGATTATATTACAATTGCCCTGACAGGTGTAGGTATCATGCTTTCAATAATCACAATGACGAAAAAAACAGAGAAGAAGGGGATTGCAATCCTTTCATTAATACTGTCCTCATCATTTTTTATATTTTGGATCATAGCGATTATCCTATTGTTTACTGGTCAAATTAGTTTTGCGCCGTAATGTGAAATAAAAAGAGTCCTTTTCGTATGATAACGGGTATAGTTACGGGAGTGAAAATATAAAATAACATACAAATTAGGGATGTAAATCACTTATGATTTAGCATCCCTTTTTTTATTGTTCTTTCAGTGTTTAAGCGCTTTTATATAGTTAAATAGCGTTCTAAATAATAAGATAAATGGAAAATTTATGTTAAAATAATTATAGAGATTGTGAAAAAATGTTCTTAAACTAGCGTTCAGATTACTTTAAGAAGGTTTTTTCAAAGGAAATGGTAAATATCATATTTTGAAGGGGTGATTGTAGTGGATTAAGTGATTTTTTTAATCTTGGTTAAATACTTTGAAGATAGGGGTTTATAACTATGAATACAAAACTAATAATAGTAGAAGGGTTACCTGGATTTGGAAAATCAACCACTGCAAAGCTAATAAATGAAATTCTAAGCCAAAATAAAATTGAAGTTGAACTATTTTTAGAGGGAAATTTGAACCACCCAGCCGACTATGATGGTGTATCTTGTTTTAATAAATTTGAGTTCAATAGATTATTATCTAACAGTGGAGATTTTAAAGAAGTGCTCCTTAAGAAAGTTCTAAAAAAAGGAAGCAATTATTTATTACCATACAGAAAGATGAAAAATGAGTTTGGTGACCAGTTTTCGGACGAATTATTTAACGTTATTTTAAAAAATGATATATACGAATTACCATTCGATAAAAATGTTGAATTAATTGCTGACAAATGGAATGACTTTGCTGAAATCGCTCTAGAAGACAATAAGGTTTATATCTTTGAATGTTGTTTCATACAAAATCCATTAACTATTGGGATGATTAAATATGGTGAACAAAAAGAAAAAATAATAAATTATGTAATGAAAGTTGCAAAAATCATAGAGAATTTAAACCCAATGTTATTGTATGTAGAACAAGATAATCTTGAATTTTCATTTAGGAAGGCGTTAAAAGAAAGAACTCCAGAATGGTCCACAGGAATTATCGACTATTACACTAACCAAGGCTATGGGAAAGAACATCACCATTCAGGTGTAGAAGGAGCGATAAAAGTTCTTGAAGCTAGAAGGAATTTAGAATTAGAAATATTCGATATGTTAAAAATGAAAAAAGAAACAATCAATAATACAAAATATGAAATTGACTCATATAGGTCAATGTTAAAAGATAAGTTAGCCATACAAATGGTGAAATAGCTTTTTACACTAACTGGTGCTTTAGTTGAAGAAGGAAATAAAAAACGCTCAGAATATTTTCTGAGCGTTTTAGTTTGTTATTTCTAATGTTTATTAGCATTTTTCTCTTCCTAAACTGAACCCATTACTCGTATAAAGGACTCTTTTTATTCGGTATCTTTAGGTTGATATTCTAAAATATCCCCCGGTTGGCATTCTAATGCTTTACATATTGCTTCTAAAGTTGAAAAACGGACTGCTTTTGCTTTTCCATTTTTCAAGATAGAAAGGTTAGCCATTGTGATTCCAACCTTCTCCGAAAGTTCTGTTACACTCATTTTTCTTTTTGCTAACATTACATCAATATTAATAATAATTGCCATATTATTCACCTCAGACCGTTAAATCATTTTCTGATTTTATATCTATAGCATCTTTTAATAGTCTTTGGAGAACGGCAGCAAAGACCGCGATTACCATTGAAGCAAAAATCATAATCATTCCGATAATAATAATGCCAGGGGCATCATCTCTCTCTGCCACGAGATAGAAAAGTGGCATACCTAATACATATAATACACTAATTGCCAATGCGCTGTACTTAATATTTTTTAAAGCTTGAACAGATAACTCTGAGAATGCGTTGTTTTTATCAATATAGTTTAAAAGCTTAAATGTTTGGTACAGTGCGAAGTAATAAGGTATTGCTGTTGCGTATAAATTGATAAATACAAGATATTTAATATATGAAATATCTGGATATAATTCTGCGGCGAAATTTCCTATTTTAGGGACTAAAAAAATGCACATAGCAAGAACGGGGATTCCGATCAGAATCACAACGGTCTTTAAAAAGAGTGTGGATCCTTGTTTCATAAAAAGCACCTCATTTATTTATTATCTTATTAATTTAACATGAAATTTATTGTTTAACAATAAATTTTTATTCCTTTTAATCGAGGATTTATTGTTAAACAAGTAATTAATGAAAAGGATGCTAAATCTTTTTTATAAGATAGATGACACATACCGGTATTTAATTAAGGAAAGAAAGAGAAAGTAACTATTGTTAGCTTTATAAGAATTGGGAACTAATAAAACATATGTAGGTTGTGGAATGAAAAAGGAAATAAGGTGTATTGAAATGAATGCAAAGTTTATGGAGGAACAATCATGGTTAATTATGGTGTGAAGATGAAAAAATTACTATTAGTGGGAGCTATAATAGTAAGTGTATTAAGTACGGAAAGTATGATGAATTATCATGCGGCCAAAGCTAAGGTGAAAAAAGTAGAACACCAGCCTAAAAATATAATTATGATGGTTATGGACGGAACGAGTTCAACGGCGACAACATTGGCTCGCTGGTATAAAGGGGCACCGCTTACGTTAGATCAAATTGTAACAGGAGGTGTTCGTACGTTTTCGGCGGAATCAGCTATTACAGACTCAGCGCCAGCAGCAACAGCATTAGCAACTGGAAATAAATCGAATTCAGGATATGTAGGCGTACTACCTTCTATTGTAAATTCACCTAACTTAAAGCCAATAAAAGAAGAGGACAAGTTACGGCCGGTCGCAAACGTATTGGAAGGTGCAAAACGTACTGGCCGTGCAACTGGAATTGTTGCTACATCTGAAATTCAGCATGCTACTCCGGCGGGATTCTCGGCTCACCATGTCAATCGCAAGCAATTTGACGTAATTGCGAAGCAGCAAGTATATCAAAATATAGATGTCGTATTAGGCGGGGGAAAAGCGGCGCTGCTACCTATGAAAAGTAATGGAATCCGAAAAGATGGTGAAAATTTAGTAAAGGTGATTCAAGACAAAGGATACGATTTTGTTGAAACGAAAGATGCGTTATTGAACTCCAAATCTAATAAAATTTGGGGCTCTTTCTCAAATCATGCTCTTGCGTTTGATATAGATCGTATAGCAACAAATCCAGAACAACCAACACTTTCTCAAATGACAGAAAAAGCAATTCAAACATTATCAAAAGACAAAGATGGTTTCTTTTTATTCGTAGAAGGTAGTAAGCCTGATTGGGCAGCGCATGCTAATGATCCAATTGGGATGATTAGTGATGTATTGGCATTTGATGAAGCGGTAGCAAAGGCGTTACAATTTGCGAAGAAAGATGGGGATACGATGCTCATAGCTTTAACTGATCATGGTAACAGCGGTATCTCTATAGGGAATAGAAATACGACAAAAGGATACAATACTACACCGGTTTCTGCATACATTGATTCATTGAAAAAGGCGAAAATGACACTTGAAGGAACTATAAATAAACTGAAATCTGATTTATCAAATGTAGAAGATGTAGCTAAACTATACGGTTTGGATAATCTAACTCATGATGAAAAAGAAAAATTAAAAGCTGCAAAAAAGAAAATGGATGTAGGACGAATTCTTACTACATTATTGGCTAATCGTGCAAATATCGGCTTTACGACAGGAGGACATACAGGTGAGGATGTATTTTTACATTCTTATGGACCTCAAAAACCAGAAGGCTTAATCCAAAATACAGACATTGCGAAGACGATGGCGAAAGCGATGGGCTTTAACTTAGAAGAAGTAACGAATAAAATATTTTTAGAGAGTGAACAAGCCTTTAAGAAAGTCGGTGCAACTGTAACAGCTGACAAAACCGAAGGAGCAAACTCGTTACTCGTGGTAAAACATAATAAAGTAGAAGCACAACTATTTGGTAACAAAAATATAATTCGTATCAATGGTAAAGGGTATGAATTAGGAAGTATTATTGTAGAGAGTAATGGAAAGTGCTATGTACCAGAAGAAGCAATTCAACTATTTGTAAAGCATTCTCGTTAAAAAATTGCTAACCAGTTAAGCTAACTGGTGGCAATTTTTTGCGTTTATTCTAAATATAAGGGTTCGGATTGTTTTGGAAAGTTTTCCAGATGAGACTTGTATAAATGTTAAAGGGGAATTATATTTTTTTCTTACATTAAAAAATTTCGTTTTGTAGAATAGAGAATTTATACATATAGTAAAGTCTAATGTATTATCAATTAATATTTATGAAAAATATATTAATACTTTAGAATTTCTTTAATTTTCATTATTTCTTATTTAATATTATTCGTTATATTTATAATATGTTTATTTCAATTTATCGTATTGTAGCGCAGTTTCATATAATTATAAAGCAATCATCAAAATAAAATCTCCACTAGAGTAAATTTATTATTTTTTTGCGTCTTTTTTATCCCGCTATTTGCTGGGCAGTAAGACCCCCACCTCAAAATTCAGCGAAAGCAAAGAAGTTAGGTGGGGATCGGGCTGCCTGTAAAAGCCCGATTGGTGAGGGCTAATTAAAGTTTCACTTTATTTACGAAAATTATTATGCAGCTAAGAAAACTGTAGTTCATTGAATTAGAGGTATATTAGAATTTAGTTGAAGAAAGAGAGAGGGAATAAAATGAATATAGTGCACTTACGTCCTAAACAGCGGTCTAAGTATCGCATTATGCTAGGGACGTGGTATTACTCTACAAAGAGATACATTCAGTGGTTAGTAGACGGAAAAACATATGCAAAAAGGCTCCAACAAGAAAAGCTACCTTGTACAGCAATTCAGCACCGAACGATATTACTTCGTAAGCTCAAAGATGTAGATATGTGGTATCAACAGAATAAGGTTGTTAATTTGAAAATTGCTGTTAAAAAACTAAATGGTATCGTCATTAGACCAGGAGAAACATTTTCTTACTGGCGTTTAATAGGTAAGCCTACGAGGAAAAAAGGGTATGTAGAAGGTATGGTATTACACTACGGATCTTTTCAAACAGGTATTGGAGGAGGTCTTTGTCAGCTTTCGAATTTAATATATTGGATGACTTTACATACACCACTGACAGTAACAGAACGATATCGTCATAGCTTTGATGTCTTTCCTGATTCTAGGCGAACTCAACCGTTTGGGAGTGGAGCGACTTGTTCCTATAACTATTTGGATTTACAAATTAAAAATGAAACGGACCAACCGTATCAACTTCACCTTTATATGACAGATGAATATTTAGTTGGTGAATGGAGAACAGTCTATCCGCAACTTTATCAATATGAAGTGTATGAGAAAGAACACTCAATTCAACCTGCATACTGGGGCGGTTATATACGACATAATGTGATTCAACGTAAAGTATATAATCAACAGAAACAGTTAATAGAAGATCAATATGTAACGGAGAATCACGCTATAATGATGTACGAACCACTATTAGCTTGTAATAATGAGAATAGTGAGTAATGTGGTAATCCATAGATTAAATAGTATAGAAAATATTTAATTCTTATTTTTATTAAAAAAATATAAATCTCAGATTTACTGGATTTTGATTGTAACTAAGAACATATAAAAGTTCACTGTTATTTATAGGAGAGCCTGTTTGTTTTTCTATCTTTTGTATTTCACTCTGCATAAAAAAATATTTCTCAACATTTTATTTGTTGAAAAATATTGAATATTCGTATTATAACGAATATTATGTTGTTATCGGCAAAAAACGATAATTTGCAGACACTGGGGAGGAAATACATTGAAAAAGAAATTAAAACCATTAGCGGTATTAACAACAGCAGCGGTACTAAGTAGTACGTTTGCTTTTGGAGGTCACGCAGCGTATGCTGAGACACCAACATCATCTCTACCAATAGATGAGCACTTAATACCGGAGGAGCGTTTGGCAGAAGCGCTAAAACAACGGGGGGTAATTGATCAATCTGCATCACAAGCTGAGACGTCAAAAGCTGTCGAAAAATATGTTGAGAAAAAGAAAGGGGAAAACCCTGGGAAAGAAATCTTAACAGGAGATAGTCTTACACAAGAAGCTTCTGATTTTATGAAAAAAGTAAAAGATGCAAAAATGAAGGAAAATGAACAGGCACAGCAGCCTGAAATAGGCCCAGTAGCTGGACAAGGTGCAGCATTAAATCCAGGGAAATTAAATGGAAAAGTACCTACTACATCAGCGAAGCAAGAAGAATACAATGGAGCTGTTCGAAAAGATAAAGTACTTGTTTTACTTGTAGAATTTAGCGATTTTAAGCATAACAATATTGATCAAGAGCCAGGATACATGTATTCTAAGGACTTTAATCGTGAACATTATCAAAAAATGTTATTTGGTGATGAACCATTCACTTTATTTGATGGATCGAAGATTAACACATTTAAGCAATATTATGAAGAACAATCTGGTGGTAGCTATACAGTTGATGGGACTGTAACAGAATGGCTTACTGTTCCAGGAAAAGCATCAGATTATGGTGCTGATGCGGGTACTGGGCATGATAACAAGGGGCCTTTAGGACCAAAAGATTTTGTGAAAGAAGCATTAAAAGCAGCGGTAGCAAAAGGAATCAATTTAGCAGACTATGACCAATTTGATCAATACGATCAAGATGGTGATGGAAATAAAAATGAGCCAGATGGAATTATTGATCATTTAATGGTTGTACATGCTGGCGTTGGTCAAGAAGCTGGCGGCGGTAAATTGAAAGATGATGCGATTTGGTCACATCGTTCAAAACTAGGTTCAAAACCATATGCAATTGATGGCACGAAATCTTCTGTTTCGAACTGGGGCGGAAAGATGGCTGCATACGATTATACAATCGAGCCTGAAGACGGAGCGGTTGGTGTGTTTGCACATGAGTATGGCCATGATTTAGGCTTACCAGATGAATATGATACAAAGTACTCAGGACAAGGTGAACCTGTTGAGTCATGGTCTATTATGAGTGGTGGTAGCTGGGCTGGAAAAATTGCAGGAACAGAGCCAACGAGTTTCTCACCACAAAATAAAGAGTTTTTCCAAAAGAATATGAAGGGGAATTGGGCGAATATCCTTGAAGTAGATTATGATAAACTTAGCAAAGGCATCGGTGTTGCGACATATGTAGATCAAAGTACTACAAAATCTAAACGACCTGGAATCGTTCGTGTTAACTTGCCGGACAAAGATATAAAAAATATCGAATCGGCGTTTGGTAAGAAGTTCTATTATAGTACAAAAGGAAATGACATTCATACAACACTTGAGACACCAGTATTTGACTTAACAAATGCAAAGGATGCTAAGTTCGATTATAAGGCATTTTACGAACTTGAAGCGAAGTATGATTTCCTTGACGTATATGCGATTGCAGAAGATGGAAC
The DNA here is from genome assembly GCF_008042345.1 of Bacillus sp. AR8-1. Classification (NCBI taxonomy): domain Bacteria; kingdom Bacillati; phylum Bacillota; class Bacilli; order Caryophanales; family Bacillaceae; genus Bacillus; species Bacillus sp. AR8-1. The sequence goes on along the minus strand of NZ_QNUB01000032.1, from coordinate 34,186 downwards.
GAAGACACGCATTGATAGAATGGGCGAAAAAGATGTAAAAGGCGGCGCGGATACAACTGATGGTAAGTGGGTTGATAAATCATACGATTTAAGCCAATTCAAAGGAAAAAAAGTAAAACTGCAATTTGAGTACTTAACAGATATTGCAGTAGCTTATAAAGGATTTGCGTTAGATAATGCAGCATTAACTGTAGATGGAAAAGTTGTTTTCTCTGATGATGCAGAAGGTCAGCCAGCAATGACGTTAAAAGGCTTTACTGTGTCTAACGGATTTGAACAGAAAAAACATATTTACTATGTAGAGTGGAGAAATTACGCTGGTTCTGACACTGCGTTACAACATGCACGTGGCCCAGTATTTAATACAGGAATGGTTGTATGGTATGCGGATCAAAGCTTTACAGATAACTGGGTAGGCGTTCATCCAGGTGAAGGGTTCTTAGGAGTAGTAGATTCCCATCCAGAGGCAATTGTAGGGACATTAAACGGACAACCTACTGTGAAGAGCAGTACGCGTTATCAAATTGCCGATGCGGCATTCTCATTTGATCAAACACCAGCATGGAAAGTAAATTCACCAACTCGCGGTATCTTTGATTATAAAGGATTACCAGGAGTGGCAAAATTTGATGATTCTAAGCAATATATCAACAGCATCATTCCTGATGCAGGACGTAAGTTGCCGAAACTAGGACTGAAGTTTGAAGTAGTAGGCCAAGCTGAAGACAAGTCTGCAGGTGCGGTTTGGCTTCATCGATAAAATAAGGTAAAACGAAGAGGAGCTGCCACAAGTCGGTGAAACTGACTTATGACAGCTCTTTTCTTCTTGTGAAAAAACTCTCTGTTTTTTTATGTACTTATTGGAAAAATTCGAAGTTTCTTTGATACATAAAATGCTCCGTCTGTCCAATTATAGAAGCTATTTTGGACGTAAGAAATTTGTAAGTAATGAGTAAGAAAAAAGAGATTTTCATAGTATAAAATATTTATTATAGCTACTTTTAACACCTGATACTAATAGTGTGCTATAATATGAATTAGCAACAAAAAGGAAAGGAATTAGAACAATGACCTTAGAAAATACTAAAAATTTAAAAAAACAAGTTGCTCCTTTTGAAAAATCAACGATTAAAAAAAGTGTTTGGCAACTGATCAACACAATCGTGCCATTTATTATTTTATGGTACCTTGCTTATAAAAGTTTGTCAGTTTCTTATTGGTTAACATTAGTTCCAGCACTGTTAGCCGCTGGATTTATGACAAGGATTTTCATTATTTTTCATGATTGCACCCATTATTCGTTCTTTAAAAGTCGACGTGCAAATAGAATAGTTGGAACGTGTATGGGTGTTTTAACATTATTCCCATTTGATCAGTGGGGGCATGAACATTCTATTCACCACGCTACAAGTGGTAATTTGGATAAGAGGGGTACAGGGGATATTTGGACGCTTACAGTTGATGAATATGTAGCTGCACCATTTAGACTCCGTTTAGCATATCGTTTATATCGCAATCCATTCGTTATGTTTGGGTTAGGCCCGATTTATGTTTTCCTGCTTAAAAATAGATTTAACCGAAAAGGTGCTAGAAAAAAAGAACGTATGAACACTTATTTAACGAATATTTTAATCGTTGCTATTATAGGAATGCTTTGCTGGGCAATTGGATGGCAATCGTTTCTTTTAGTACATGGTTCTATATTTTTAATAGCAGGTTCAGTAGGGATTTGGTTGTTTTACGTACAGCACACATTTGAGGATTCTTATTTTGAAGAGGATAAAGATTGGGAATATGTGAAAGCGGCAGTGGAAGGAAGTTCTTTTTATAAGCTTCCTAAAATTTTGCAATTTCTAACGGGTAATATTGGATTCCATCATGTTCACCATTTAAGCCCAAGAGTACCTAACTATAAACTAGAAGAGGCACACAATAATACGCTTCCGTTAAAAAATGTACCAACGATTACGCTTGCTACAAGCTTACAATCACTACGTTTCCGCCTTTGGGATGAGAAAAGTAACAATTTTGTTAGCTTTAAAGATGTCAAAAATATAATTAAAAATAATGTTTCTGTTCGAGTGAAATCTGAACTATAATTGCATCGTATATAATACTCCCCTTAATCATTTTCGATTTAAGGGGAGTTTGTGTTTAAAGAGTAGATGCCAGATAAGAAGAAAATTTACATAATTCAAATTGTAATTGAAGCAGATTAGGAATAGCTCGTACGTAAGTACAAATATAAGATGACAGTAAATGCATTATGTTAACAAATTTATAGTAAATGGGGAATCGTACAACATTATATCCAAAAATAAGAAAAGACTTGAACGGAAATTCCATTCATTTTTCTTGGTGTTCCTCATTCCATACACTTAAATAGGACGCATATTCTAATTCATCTGGATTCTTATGTAACATAGAAATGAATTCTAATTTATTTCCATCACAATCTAGAAAGTATACACTTGCAGCAGGCATCCACCTTTGGACAATTGGCTTTTGATTTCCTTTTCCTTGACTTCCTATCACTGCTATTCCACGTTCCTCTAACCACGCTTTAGAAGTCATTAAAAACTCTAAATTTACACCAAAAGCAAAATGTCTCGGCTCAAAGTCTTCAATGTTATGTACTTCCCATAGTCCAAGCATTTGTTGTTTATTTTCTCCGACCCAAAAGAAAGCCACTCTTCTTTTGGAGAATTTTCTTGCTAACGTTAATCCTAGCTTGTTTTGATAGAAATTTATTGCGTTTTCTAAATTTCTTACATGTAAATGAGTTTCGTATATGTTCTGTATTATTATGATCATTCCTTTCTTTATTGGTAACTACCAATTAAATAGTGAATGTAATTCTAAAGTTGAAATATGTATAAGCCTAGTAATGTACATCTATATCCGATATACCTATTTACTATTATATTGAAATTGGAATGTGATAAATCCCACTGAGGTAGTAAGTGTTTAAATGAACACTCTACTACTTTTGTAGGAGAGGGGATATATCTATTAAATTCAGATGAAATCATATTTAAATAATGAAAAACGCTATTCTTTTCGTAAGAATAGCGTTTTTTTATGTTTTTAAGTTGGTGGCCATAGGGTAGAATTTGAAAAATGAGGATTTACAAAGCTAAGAAGTTTAACTCCAAAAAAAAATCGATTTCCTGTGGAGTTAAAGGAATCGACTTTTTTATTTACCTTGATGTATTAACGCAGCTGTTAACTTAATAGTAAATAAGTAGAATCCACTATTTCTCCCAAAGTTCGATCAATCGACCTTCAGGATCCTTAATCCAAATAAACTGTCCAAATTCACTGATTTCTTCTTTCTTCTCAAGAGGTACACCAATATTCTCAAGATGCTTTATAGTCTCGTTTAGATTATGTACTTCGAAATTTAACATCACTTGTTGTTCTTTTGGAAAATAATTGTCATTCTCTGTAAAGAAAGAAAAGATGGTCTCATTTCCTAACTGGGGTTTAATCACAGTTCCATTCCAATCTTCTATATCAAGTTTCAACACTTCACTGTACCATTTTTTTATAACTTCAAGATTCTTAGTTCTCCAAAATATTCCTCCAAAACCTTTTATCATCGTATCTAACTCCTGTCTGTCTTTAAATATATATTAAATATATCAAAACAAAACAGTAATAGTAAGCAGAATCATCAACTTATGAATAGTAAAAATAGTAATTGTTAGTATTATAGTATTTACTACATTAACACTTTCTACAACATCATTAGCAGAACTTGAAATTTTGGGAAAGGTATAGAAATGCTCATTTTTCAACCCAAAGTTCACCTGAGCAATCCAGAACTTAAAGTGTTATAAATAATTCTTTCAATAGTAGGGGGAAATGAGAGAAGGAACGATAAAAGACCACACATGAAGTGAAACGCCATGTGTGGTCTTTTATGTATCGTCAAATATTACGAAGTCTCGCTAATTTTAGTTTCACTATGAGTGTTAGTAGAATTTCTTTTCTTAACTTTAAAGTGATAGTAAGTGTAGCAAAAGATGATAAATGGGACAGTGCAATAGATTCCAAGTCGTTGTTCTGGGATAAAAATAAGACTGATTAATATAATGCCATACAATCCAAAACCAAGAATTGGTACGAGTGGATAAAGTGGCGTTTTAAATTTTAAGTCTTCTAATTTTCCGCCGTCTGCTAAATAATGTTTGCGGAAAAAGAATTGAGAAACACAAATTGACATCCAAACAATAATGGTAATGACTCCGGAAATTGAAATGAGCCACAAGTAAACAGTTTCAGCAGCTACTACGCTTGTCAAAAGAGAAAAAGCAGAAATAGCTATCGTCATGATTAAAGCGTTGAGAGGAATCCCACGTGATGATAATTTCTTTAAAAAGGCTGGAGCCATTTCGTTTTTTGATAAAGACCAAAGCATTCGAGTAGCAGCGTATAGTCCTGAGTTTGCAACAGAAAGAACAGCAGTAAGAATAACAAAGTTCATAATATCAGCTGCATATGGAATACCGATATTATCAAAAACAGCAACGAATGGGCTCTTTGTTAATCCAGCTTCTTCCCAAGGAATTAAAGCAACAAGAACAAAGATTGCTAAGACGAAGAAAAACATCGTGCGCCATATAATATTTCTAATAGAACGAGGTAAAGTTTTTGCTGGATCTTCACTTTCACCTGCTGCGATTCCAACAAGTTCTGTACCTTGGAAGGAATAGTTGACTGTAACCATTGTTAAAAGAATAGCGGCAAGTCCATTTGGGAATAAACCACCATGATTTACGAAATTTGATAATAGCGGAGCGGGTTCGTCACCTTTTAAATCAATAAAACCGAACATAGCGGCGCCGCCAAGAATAATGAAAGCGATAATGGCAGATACTTTTATACTTGAAAACCAAAATTCTGTTTCTGCATAACTACGAGCAGATAATGCGTTAATAGTGAAGATTGTAACGCCAAATATTAAACACCAAACCCAAACAGGAATATCAGGAAACCAGCGCTGCATTGTAATGCCGGCAGTTGTAAATTCAAGACCGGTCGTATTCGCCCAGCTTAACCAATACAACCATCCGATTGTAAAGCCAGTTGCAGGATTGATGAACTTAGTGGCATATTCTTGGAAAGAACCTGAAACAGGCATGGCTACAGCAAGTTCACCAAGACATAGCATAACGAAATACATTAATAATCCACCGGCCATAAAGGCAAGTACGGATCCGCCAGGTCCAGCTTGACTTATAATAAAGCCAGATCCGTTAAATAACCCCGTTCCAATCACACCACCGAGTGCAATCATGAATAAGTGTCTACTTTTCATCGTCCGTTTTAATTCATTGTTTGTATTGCTTACTTGCGCCATTGTTTTCCTCACTTTCATAGTTGATAGAATAAAGTTTGATGTTTTTCCGTATTATGGAATGTATTCCGTGATGTGAAATCTTGTTATAATTTTCAGATAATTAAAAAGAAAAGTCAATGTTTTTTTGTTTGCGTTTTCAATTCTTTGTTAGTGATATGTTTTTATTGTTAGAAAATTAAATAAATAGATTGATTTCATTTCGAATGTTTGCTAAATTGATAGTTAATTAAGCATACTAACATATTACGAGTAAAGTTGAGGCGAGTTATGGTACAGTCCATTGATCGAGCGATAAGTATTATTAAATTATTGAATTCTACAAATGAAAAAGAGTATTGGGCTATTTCTGATATAGCTGATGGAACACATCTCCCGGTTAGTACAGTACATAGATTACTTAACTCTTTAATGGAGCATGGGTTAGTTACACAAATTTCAGAGACAAAACAGTACAAAATTGGACCAATGTGGATGGAAATAGGGTTACGTCAATTGGAGAAGGTAGACTACAGATCTGTTGCAAGAGAAGTGATGAAACGTTTAGCTGCTGAAGTGGAGGAAAGTGTCTATTTAAATATTCCAAACGGAACACATTCTATTATCATTGAAAGAATTGATAGTCCTTTAAAAATTCGAGTTATCGATAATCTAGGGGAACAAATTCCACTTTCAATTGGTGCCGCAAATAAAACGATGCTTGCCAATATGAAAACGAATGAAATGGAACATATTGTAGAAAATTTACTTTCTTCATTACCAGAACAAAAGCAAATTCTTCTTAATCAAATAAAGCAAATAAAAAATGAAGGATATGCTGTCAGTTATGGTGAAAAAACAGAAGGGACAGCTTCAGTAGCTGCACCTATTATCGGATTTAATCATAAAGTAGTAGGAGCATTAAGTGTTGGGTTAATTAGTCATCGTATTAATGATGATCGACTATCTTTTCTTATTAGCAAGGTAAAACAAGCGGCTCATGAAATATCAATAAAAATCGGCAGTACATCAGAACTATAATTTTGATAGCTGTCGTCATTTTTTTATTCATATACTGGAATTAGTTTTCATAATGTGGAAAAATAGGGGGATTTATATGTCAAAGTGGCAATCAAAAGAACAATTGATTCAATTATTAAGCGGTCTTGTTGAAATTCCTAGTATTACCGGTTCAGAAGCTGAAGTAATATTGCCAGACTTTGTTGTGGAACAGTTATCTGATTTACAGTACTTCAAAGAAAACCCGCATCATTTACAAAAAAATCCGACAGGGGACGGACGATATTTTGTTACAGCACTAGTAAAGAAAAGCGATAGTATAAAAAATACTGTAATTCTAGTAAGTCACTTTGATGTTGTAGATGTACAAGATTACGGAGTGTGGAAAGAAGATGCATTTAATCCTAAAAAGTTAACATCTATGTTTTATTCTCATAAAGATGAACTTCCAGACCATGTACGTGAAGATATAGAACATGGGGAATGGCTGTTTGGTAGAGGAACAATGGATATGAAATGCGGTCTAGCATTACAAATGGCAATGATTGAACAAGCATGTGAAGGAAGATTCGATGGGAATGTTCTTTTATTGGCTGTACCAGATGAAGAAGTGAATTCTGTAGGGATGAGGGCCGCTGTTCCAAGACTGTTAGATTTAGCTAGAGAGCATAACTTAGATTATAAAACGGTCTTAAACTCAGAGCCTATGTTTTCAAGACATCCTGGTGACCAAAATAAGTATATTTACACTGGCTCTATTGGTAAAGTGTTACCTGGTTTTCTTTGCTATGGAAAAGAGACACATGTAGGTGAACCTTTTGCAGGCTTAAATGGGAGTTATATGGCTTCATTAATAACAGCAGAATTAGAGTTAAACACAGACCTTTGTGATATTGTAGAAGGGGAAGCGAGTCCTCCGCCAACTAACTTACTTCAAAGGGACTTAAAGGAGGATTATTCTGTACAAATTCCGCATCGTGCAGTTACATTATTTAATTTGTTTTTATTAGAAAAATCAATGACAGATGTAGTTTCATTGTTACGTCAAAAAGTAACGAAAGTAGCAGAGAAAATAGAAGAGTCGTATGAAAAACATGCATATCGTTTTTCTAAATATAATCCATTTATACCACCTAATCTTAAAGTAAATGTATTAACTTATGAAGAGCTTATCACATATGCAATTGAGCAACATGGAAAAGAAAAAATAAATCATATTCAATCTAATATTATAAAAAATAGAGAAGATAAAGATGATCGTGCGGTAACGATTGATTTAGTAGATAAATTAGCGATTTTATGTAAAGAAAAGGCACCGATGATTGTACTTTTCTTCGCTCCGCCGTACTATCCAGCTGTGAGTTCGCGCAACAATCCTTTAATAAAAGAGGTAGTTGTAGAAATGGAAAAGTATGCACACTACAATCATAAGATTACATTTGAAAACCAAAATTATTTTGGGGGGATTTCAGATTTAAGCTATGTAGGCTTGCAGTATCCACTGGATTCAATGAGTTCTCTTGTAGACAATATGCCATTATGGGATAAAGGTTATTCAATTCCACTTCAGGAATTAGAAGAGTTTGATGTTCCAGTATTAAATATGGGGCCGGTAGGAAAAGATGCACATCAATGGACAGAACGTCTAGATGTAAACTACGCATTTGAAACACTAATAGATATGTTACCGAAATGCATTGAAAAATTATTAGTTTCTAATAAAATTACACAATCATAGTAGGGAATAGGTAAGGGATAAAACAGAACCTTTAAAGAAGATTCGAATGAAATTATTTTAATATAATTAAAAAGCGGAACGGCCAAGCTCAATTTTATATGAGTTTGGCCGTTTATCATGTAGTGAATTTTTAATTAAAATTATGTGAATTCATAGCTAACGTAATCTCTTTTATAGTTTTATTTTTTAGTTTGACCAGATAGTTCAACAGACTTTTGCGTACAACGTTGCATAGCTGAAATAATCGCTGTTCGTAATCCTTTTTCCTCTAATGTTGCTACAGCTTCTATTGTCGTTCCACCAGGAGAACAAACCATATCTTTCAATTCACCTGGATGTATTCCTGTTTCTAGTACCATTTTTGCAGAGCCTAACACAGCTTGAGCAGCGAATTTATATGCTTGATTTCTTGGCATACCATCTAGTACAGCAGCATCTGCCATCGCTTCTATAATCATATATACATAAGCTGGTGAAGAACCACTTACAGATGTTACAACATCCATTAATTTTTCACTTACGATCTCTGTTTGACCAAAACTATTGAAAATGTTTAGTACATCTTCTAAATCTTTTTCTGTCACCATTTCATTAGGGCATAATGCAGACATTCCTTCTCCAACAAGAGCAGGAGTATTAGGCATTACTCTTACAACCTTTAATTTTTTATTAAAGGCATTTTCAGTACTTTCAATACTTTTCCCAGCAGCGATCGTAATGATGATAGCATCGTTTTTGATTACTTCTTTTATTTCATTAATTATTGATGCGTATAGGTCTGGTTTGATTGATAAAATTAAAATATCAGCATTTTTAGCTACTTTATTGTTGTCGGTAGTTGTAGTTAGCCCATATTTTTCACTAGCATTTTTTAAATTAGCAGTGTTTAAATCTGAACAAATAATATGATTTGAAGACACTATATTTTTGTTTATCATTCCGCCAATCATAGCCATTCCCATATTTCCGCAACCGATGAATCCAATTTGTTTATCCATAATAACTCAATCTTGCTCCTTTTATAATCAATTATATCGGTTTGATATTATTTTCTTAGAATAAGAATAACATCCCTGTGCAATATAAAGAAACATTCTAAGAGAATATATTCCTTTTTGCAACACTAAAAGATAAAAATTAATTATATTCGACATTATGTAAATATATACACTATAATTTAAGATTTTATGTTTATGAATATTAGTTAAACTTATATCATTTTGTATTTTCATTCAGTAGGGCGATAATTTCATACAAATAACTTGTGGCTCTATTTATTTTTTAAAATACCTCTTGACACCGAATCGAACTATATCGCATAATATAAAAAAATTAGATTGAAAATCGTTGAAGGGAATTAGTACATATGTCTTCTTGCGAAAGAGAGTGGAATTCACCGGCTGAAAGATTCCTCGTATAGAATATATCGAACCTATCCCTGAGTCTTAAATGAAAGTTTAGGCGTTCGCCTGCGTTATAGGCACCAAGTGGATATCTATGTATATCAATTAAGGTGGTACCGCGGAACAATGACCGTTTCGTCCTTTTTATTTTATTAAGGGCGAAGCGGTCATTTTTATTTTGCTCTTAAATACTTCAGTGCAGCATTGATGAGAATAGATATAGTTACAAAGTGAATGAAGTGTAATTTATAAAAAACTTTGATTTTAGACTTGGGGGATAAAAAAGTGAAAAAACAACGAGTTGTTGTAAAGATTGGGAGTAGTTCCTTGGCAGATAGTCACGGAGGCATCTCTACAGAACAGCTTTCAGATCACGTTGCCGCATTGGCTCGGTTGAAAGCTGATGGGCACGAGGTTGTGTTAATTACATCTGGAGCCGTCGCTGCAGGTTTTTCAGCGCTAGGATATCCTAGCAGACCTGTAACGATTAAAGGGAAACAGGCTGCAGCAGCTGTCGGACAAAGTTTGTTAATGCAGGCGTACACGGAGGAATTCCGTAAATATGGCATCGTTACTGCGCAACTTTTGTTGACGAGAAGTGATTTTTCTAGAAAAGAACAGTATAGTAATGCTTACGCTACGTTAGGAGAATTATTAAACCGTTCCGCTCTTCCAATTATTAATGAAAATGATTCCATCTCTTTAGAGGAGCTGACGTTCGGTGATAATGATATGCTGTCAGCTTTAGTAAGCGGGCTTGTTTCGGCGGATATGCTTATGATCTTTACAGATGTGAACGGGTTATATGACAAAAATCCTCAGAAAAATGCGGATGCAAAAAAATATTATTTTCTTCCTGAAGTTACGGAAGAAATTTCTTCTCTTGCAGGAGATGCTGGCTCAAAACTTGGGACTGGCGGTATGAAATCAAAAATCGATGCTGCAAAGACAGCACTCTCTCTTGGTGTGAGTGTATTTATCGGAACAGGACGTGGACAGGAAAAGTTTGTAGATGTTTTGAAGGGTAAGGGTGATGGAACGTATGTCGGTAATGCCCCTCAAAAAGAAATGAAGATGAACAAGCAATGGATTGCCTTGCATTCGCTTGTTAGCGGACAAATTGAAGTAGATGCTGGGGCAGCTACTGCCATCATTCAGCATGGTAAGAGTTTACTTCCAGCTGGTGTTACGAATGTATCAGGATTTTTCCAAGTGGGTGAAGTTGTAGAGGTTGTAACGCAACAAGGGCGCGTAATAGGAAAAGGACAATGCACATATAGTGCAGAGGAACTAAGAGATGTAAAAGGTATGCAAAGCCAAGATATTCAAGTAAGAGGCGAGAGACATAGTTATGAAGTCATCCATAGGGATCATTGGGTTTCACTTTAAAAAGGAGGAAATAAAAATGAATGAAGTGTTGGCAAAGGGGATAAAAGCAAAAGAGGTTGTTAGGGAACTTGTACTAAAATCTACAAATCAAAAAAACGAAGCACTTGCTGCAATTGCAAATCAATTAATAAGTGAAACAGCTTATATTTTAGAGGAAAACAAACGGGATATAGAAGAAGGTAAGGCAAAAGGGTTTTCTGATTCTCTCCTTGATCGCCTTATGCTGAATGAACAGCGTATTGTTGATATGACAGAAGGGATTAAGCAGCTAATTGAATTACGTGATCCTGTAGGAGAATGTGTAAGTGCATGGGAAAGGCCAAATGGACTATCTATTCAGGAAATGCGCGTACCACTTGGTGTTGTTGGGATGATTTATGAGGCAAGACCGAATGTAACAGTGGATGCTGCTACAATTTGTTTGAAAACAGGAAACGCGGTCATATTACGTGGTAGTTCTTCTGCTATTCATTCTAATAAAGCGATCGTTGCCGTTATTCACAGGGCGCTCAAACAAACAAGCTTACCTCAAGAAAGCGTCCAGCTTATAGAAGATACAACGCGAGATAGCGCAAAGCAGTTGTTTACAATGAAGGATTATCTAGACGTTCTTATTCCAAGAGGTGGCAAACAATTAATCGATACTGTTGTGAGAGAAGCGTCTGTTCCAGTACTTGAAACAGGTGCGGGAAATTGTCATATATTCATTGATGAAACAGCAGATAAACAAATGGCGTTTAATATTATTATAAATGCAAAAACACAGCGTCCATCTGTATGTAATGCAATTGAGACGATTGTACTTCATGAGAATTGGGCAGAGCAATATGGTAGCGAGTTGTTTTCTTCCTTGAAGGAAAGAGGAGTGGAGCTACATGGTGATAATAAAGCAGTGGCGATTGATTCTTCTATCTTACTTGCGACAGAAGAAGACTGGGAAACTGAGTTTTTATCTCTCACACTAGCAGTGAAAGTGGTTTCCACTGTTGAAGAAGCGATTCATCATATAAATACGTATGGATCTATGCATTCTGAAGCAATTATTACTGAAAACGAGGAAAACGTCAGCAAGTTTTTTACTTCTGTAGATGCCGCGGCACTTTATCATAATGCATCGACTCGTTTTACAGATGGATCCGAATTTGGATTCGGAGCGGAAATTGGTATCAGTACACAAAAGTTACACGTAAGAGGACCAATGGGGCTTCCAGCATTAACTTCTACAAAATATGTAATTCGTGGAAATGGACAAATTCGAAAATAATAATAAAAGACACTCAATTGGCTTGAGTGTCTTTTATTATAAAAATTATTTACCATACAAATAGCCCAACGAGCATAGCACTTAATAAAGAAACAGCCATCCCGCTAACAAGAAGCTTCCAAACATTTTTACCGATGACTGATGATTTTTCTCCGCCAAATAATGAATTGTAAGTTCCGTAAATCATACCTACTGTACTAAAGTTAGCAAAAGAAGCTAGAAATGTCGTTGCAACCGCAACCGTATGCGGTTGTAGCGACTTTAAGTTTGATTTTAAATCCATCATTGCAACAAATTCATTCGTCGTTATTTTGATCCCCATTAATTCAGCTACATACATAGCATCACTGCCTGATAAACCGAGTAAAAATGCAAAAGGACTAAAGATAATGGAGAAGATTTTTTGAATTGTTAACCCCGTTACAAAAAATCCTAAAATCCCATTTAAACATGCTGTTAAAGCTACATAACCAATTACCATAGCTAAAATAACGATAACCATATTCATCCCGACTAACATACTGTTTGAAATAGTAGAAAAGAAATCCTTTTTTTCATGTTTTGAAGGTGTGTAAACAACGTCTTCTTCTTTCGAAACTTCCACAGGATTTAATACATTGGCTAAAATTAATGCGTTAATACAGTTTAATGGGATTGCGCTGAAAATATATGTTGCTGGAACCATTGATAAATAAGCGCCAAGAATGGATCCGCTAACGCTACTCATACTCATAATTCCAAAAGTCAACAAACGATTTTCTTTTAAAACAGATAATTGATCACGAACAACCGCAAGTGCTTCGGTGTTTCCTAAAAACATCATTTGAATCGAAAAGAAACTTTCTAACTTTGGTAAACGAGAAATCTTTGAAATAACTGCACCTACTTTATCAATAATCCAAGTTAAGATTCCAAAATAAGAAAGAATATCAAAGAACGTGATAACAAAAATGATAGGAAGTAACGCGCTAAAGAAGAAATCAATGTGTGGACTGTCCATAGCGGAAGGAAATGCAAATCGAATTCCTTCATTCGCACATGCCAGTAGCCAACTGAAAAATGACGCAATTTTATTAATGATAATACTGCCTAGTTTTGTGCCCAACATAAACCACGTAATAAAAAGCTCCAATATGATGAGGATTACAATTGGTCTCCATTTTATATGTTTTTTATTAGGCGAACATAAGAAAACGATTAATATGACAACGAAAATCCCAAACATATTTAATATGAAATGCATGTCAACCACTCCTTGAGCTTTATTATTTGTATATAAAAAAGCTCTTATTCTTCTTAATTTAGAATGAATGTGGTTTAATTTATATTTTTGTAAATTCTAAAAGAATAGAAGGTAAAATTCGATAAAGATAGAATTTAATACATAGCAAACAAGGAGGGGATAAAAATGGAAGTCTATCACATAAAGAGTAAAAAGAGGGAAACATACAACGTTCAGGTGAAATATTCGATACTTTTCGAATGTGCACTTGGCATTGCAGCAATTACTCATAAAAGGTTAATTGATACTCTTGAAAAGACTGAAAGTGAATGGAAAGGAATTAGACAATCATTAACAGATGAGATGGAAGAACACTTACAGTTTGTAGAAGAACATAATACGTGGAAAGCATTGCTTCAGTTATTGTATGAAGAGGATTTTCAAGATTTATCGCAGTTTAATTTTAAAATTGATTTACTTTCAGAAGAAGGTTTGAAGTACATATGTTTACCGTTTTTAGGAGAGAAGTACCAAGAAAAAAGAACTTTAGCGGCAAGTGGAAACGTAACTGCAATACATGAACTAAAGGAATTAACGCAGGATCATCCGTTTTTTTCTACTTATATTAGCTTTATATGTGATGTAGATGTACAAGTGCTGAAATCTCATTTAATCACTGTAATGACAGGTTGGTATGAGAGCATAATTAAGAAAGAGGAAGAAGAAATACTTTCTATATTAAAACGAGATTATGAAGCAAAAAATGAAATGAATAAAAAGATGAAACCGGAAGAGTTTGTCGAATGGGCAACTGGCGGAGTGAACTATATGCCAGAGCCAAGTGTTCATCACGTACTTCTTATTCCGCAAATGACGTACAGACCGTGGAATATTGAAGCAGATATTGAAGATACGAAAGTATTTCATTATCCAGTTGCGAATGAAAGCATTCATCCTGAAGATTCGTATGAACCGAATTATTTTTTAGTTCAAAAACATAAGGCTCTTGGGGATGAAGCGAGATTGCGAATTGTAAAAATGTTGTTTGAAAAAGAACGTACTTTACAGGAAATAACGGAAAGATTGCAGCTTGGTAAATCGACAGTACACCATCATTTGAAATTGTTACGTGCAGCGAAGTTAGTTGATATACATGACGGAAAATATGTATTAAGGAAGAAAGCAGTACAGTCGTTAGCAAAAGAATTAGAAGCGTTTTTGAATAGATAATATGCAACAAGAATGTACATAAAGGGAGGAATTTAAGAGAAAAGTTGGTGAGCTATAGTGAAGAGTGTATTGAAAAGTCGTTCTTTCTTTTTTATGTGGATTGGTAGTGCAATCTCAGAATTAGGAGGGGCTTTCGGAACGTTATGTAATTCAATTCTAGTATATGAATTAACAGGATCGGAAATGGCTTTAAGTAGTATGTGGCTATTATATTTCATCCCATCACTCATATTGCAATTAATAAGTGGCCCATTTATTGATAAATGGAGCCGGAAGTGGATTATGATATTTTCACAATGGATACGAGCGTCCATATTTTTATTACCTTTGGTGATGCTAGTGTCGGGTAGTATAGAAGTTTGGCACATTTATGTTGTTCAAATTGTAGTGGGACTTATTACACCACTTTATACACCTGCAAGTCAAGCAATTACACCGAGCATTGTAGGGAAAGAACAACTTCAAGATGCAAATGCGTATATTGATGGGATGACTCGCCTTATGATGTTTCTTGCGCCAGTATTAGGCGGAGTAGTCATTCATTTGATTGGAACAGAACTTACATTATCTTTCGTATGCATATGTTTATTTGTTAGTGGCACTTTCTTATTTTATATAAAAGAAAATAGAACGTCGCAACCTATTCGGAAAACGTGGTTAGAACAATTTCTTCAAGGTTTTACATATTTTTTTAGAAAACCAATCATCGTTTGGCTCGGTATATTTCTTACTTTCGTACAGTTTGGAGTAGGGGTAACGATGGTTACAAATCTTCCATATATAAAAGACGAGCTGTCAGCGGGATATGCAGAGTACGGTTATTTCATGGCAGGTTTTCCACTTGGCTACGTAATTGGCTCAGTATTAGTCGGAAAAGTAACATATAAAAGCCGGCGTATACTTATGCTCGGAGGATTGTTTATAGGGGGACTCACATACATTTCATTAGGATTCAATCATAGTATTATCATTGCAATAATAATTGAAGTAATAGCAGGGATTTGTATTGCATTTTTCAATGTTCATAACACGACAATATGCCAACAAACCGTCCCAAATAATATGATAGGACAAGTATTTTCAGTGCGTTTATTTTTTATACGATCCGCTATGCCATTAGGTGTGTTAGTAGGGGGGATATTGAGTGAAATGTGGGGAGTAAGAGTGCTATATGTAATCATCGGTGCAATTATATGTGTTACATCTTTAATAGGGATGTTACTTCCATATTTCAAATTTTTAGATGAGGCGATAGAAAAGAAATCAGCATAATTCAAAAAATTAAAACTTTACAATTGAAAATAATTATCATAATCAATTATAATAGAAGAATACTAGTATTCGTATAACAAAGAGGGAGTGGGATATATGTTTATCGAAACGAAAACATTTACAGTAAAAGAAGGTACATCAAATATAGTTGTAGAACGTTTCACTGGAGAAGGTATTATTGAAAAATTTGAAGGCTTCATCGATTTAAGTGTTCTCGTGAAAAAAGTAAGACGCGGCGACGAAGAAGTTGTCGTAATGATTCGCTGGGAATCTGAAGAAGCATGGAAAAACTGGGAAACAAGTGAAGAACACTTAGCTGGACATAGAGCGGGCCGTGGTAAACCAAAGCCAGATCATATTATTAATGTGGATCATGCAGTTTATTATGTGAAATCATCGAAATCGGCTTATCAACAGTCGTAATATACAAGCAGAGGATACATGTTGTAGAAGCAATCATGTATCCTCTTTTTTATTACTGGGGGGATGGGAATGATAGAAAAACTTGCATTCATTACATATGAACAACATAAAAAATTAGTGCAAACAATAGTAGCGAAAGTCTTATCTATGGAAAAGGTAAATGGATTCATGCTAATTGGATCTGTTGCAAGAGGCGATGCATATCCTGAATCTGATTTAGACTTCTATATTCTTTTAGAAGACGGACAAAAGAAGAAATTTCATTCTGAAATGAGAGAAGATATTTTAGTTGAATATAAGGGTGCAGATTTTAATCAAATTCAAGTAAACTTTAAAAACAATCCGATGGAACTATACTCATTTCTAGAAGGGAAAATTTTGTTTGATAAAAGCGGTGAGTTAAAAAAGTTAAAGGAAATAGCTACATATGAATTTGAAAACTATCGTGTTTCAAGTGACAAAATGAAGGGCATTTCTCATTGGTTGCATAGTTCGCTTATTAAAATTCAATCTGCTTTAAAAGCAAATGATGAGTTAAAAGCTTCATACTTAGTTCATACGTCAACTTGGACATTGTTAGAAGGGATATGGGCTATTAATAATAAGCCAGTACCGCCAGCGGGATCTGCTTTAAGGTATATTCAAACGTTGCCGAATAAGCCAATTCATTTAGATGAGTTACTTAATAAGCTATTTTTAGGTGATACAACAGAGCGCATCCCTTCAGCAATTTTCCTGGTTGAGTGGGTTCTACACAATCTGGAAAATAAATAATGAGACTATTTTATATAGGTACATTAATATTTCACGTCGAACGGTTTATATAATTGCAGTCATAAAAAACGTTCTAGGCTATGGAGAAAAGTATTAGACTTATAAAGCATAGTCTTAGATGGAACGCTTGAATATCTTGCCTTACATATTTAAGGGTTATGAAAATGAGTCTATATCCCTTCTGTTTAAAAGGAGATGAGTACATGAAGCTGAATCATTTAAATTTATGTGTTGATGACTTATCAGAAGCGAGACATTTCTTTGAAACATTTTTTGATTTTCAATTTTTGGAACAAAAAGGGAAAGCACTTGTAGTTATGAGTGATGAGAGTGGATTTATACTTGTGCTAAGTGATCCAAAAGCATTTAAAGGGAATAAGGAAGTTACGTATCCGGAAGCTTTTCATATTGGTTTTTTAGTGGAAACTACAAATGAAGTGGATCAAGCGTATAATCGTTTAGTAGCAGGCGGCATTGAAATAGATAAGGAACCTTATTCGATGCGAGGTAGTAGTTATGGTTTTTATTTTACAGTATTTAATGGCTTATTAATTGAAGTGTCTTGTCTTGATTATAGAGAAGGTAAGAAAATTTCAAAGCTTAATAGTAATCACCAAGAGTAATCATTTGAAGGTGTATATTTAGCCCCTTATCCAGTTTGGAAAGGGGCTTGTTTATTTTATTACCTTATTTATCTTACTATTTGTGGATTGATTATAGTCTCACCTTATTTGTCTATCTGAATTTCAAATTCAAGCACAGCTTGATCTTTCCTAAACGGCATACTGAGTTCTTTAAATCGTAAGCTTATTCCAGACAAATTATCAGGAAGGACAGGAGATATAACGAATTGATGATTCATATGTCCATCGGTGCCGCCACCACCTTCTGACCAGCAATCGTATGTATCATCTATTGATAATTGGAAGAAACTATGAGGCTTATTTTCAATAAAATCTTCATCCGTGGAATCCCAATCGCTATATAAATAAACTACACTAGCATTTGCATATTGCCGAATAAAAGTTACAGTATACATGACGCCATTATGTTCATAAGTTTTAAAAACAGGTACATGTTTTTTAAACTCAGTTGGTTCAACGCGAGGTTTAAATTCTTCTTCATCCATCATGGAAGAGAATAATGAGTTTAGATAGTCTGGATAAAATTCGTATTGCTTTGCCCATTTATAAATCGCTTCATCATGTGGAAAACCTGGGTCACCACCTGAAAGTTCTTTTCGTTCTTTTAATAGGGCGCAAATTTTTTCATCAATAGAGTATAAGCGTTCATCGTAATGATCGGTAGGACGTTCGAAAGTCATTCTTCGCATAATCATTCCTCCTTTACTTTATTTTAACAAAAAAGACAGACTAATAAATAGTCTGTCTTTTCACATTAATTCTTCACATCATCATAAAGTTCAAGTGCCTCTTTCACATTCAATCCATTTTTCACAATGCCATGTATTGCTTGGATCATCGCAGCTGGGTGCTCGGATTGCCATATGTTTCGGCCCATGTCTACTCCAATTGCTCCTTCTTGCAATGCATTGTACGTAATGTTTAATGCGTCTTCAATTGAATCTAGTTTTGGGCCGCCCGCGATGACGACTGGGGCAGGGCATGTGCTCGTTATTTTTTCGAATCCTTCGCAGTAATACGTTTTAATAATATCAGCACCCATTTCAACACATACGCGGGAAGCAAGTGCTAGAAAGCGAGCTTCACGTTTTTGTAATTCCTTTGCGACTGCGGTAATGCCTAGTACTGGTAGGCCGTAATCATGAGCTTCAGAAACTACATTTGCGAGATTTGTAACAGTTTGTGTTTCATAGTCTGATCCGACAAAAATAGAAACGCCAACGCCAATTGCGTTTTGCTTCACTGCTTCCTTCACAGGTGTAACAATTGTTTCATTCGCTAAATCTTTACCGACGACAGTAGCGCCACCGGATACACGCATAACCATCGGTGTGCTGCAGTTTTCAGGAATGCAGGAGCTAAGTACACCGCGTGTTAAAAAGAGGGAGTCTGTATAAGGAAGTAAGTTTTTAACTGTTTCAAGTGGTTGTTCTAGCCCGTGAATTGGCCCTAAAAAGTAGCCGTGATCTATTGCTAACATAACCGCTCTACCATCAGGTAAAATTGTATTTAATCGATTTTTAAATCCCCAAGTCATTCAAAATCACTCCTTCGTTAATGTTGGATTTTCCGTTTGTACCGTATCTTTATTTGGTAAATGTGGTGACTTTATAAAAACAGCTTTAAAAGGTTTGTCAGAATGGTTAATTAGATAGTGAGATTCATGAGGGCGAACTTGCAGGACATCACCTTGTTTAATCGGAACTCTTTCGTTATTTACATAGAAGTCTATTTCACCTTCTAACGCATAAAAAACTTCTTCACACGTTGTATGGTAATGATTTTGAAACTCTTGCCCAGGCTGAATGACAACAAGACCAAGATCAATATTCGGGCCTTGTATTAAATATTTCGGCCCGTTATCACCGAAGCGATAGGAGAAATCATTTTCATTCGCTTTTAACATACAGTTCACTCCTTTATGTAAATGAGTTACAGTGCACCTGGCGCAATCCACATATGTGTTGTAAGTCCTTTATCAGCTAAAGCGAGCTGACTGCTATACACGGTTTTCCATGTTTCATAGAATTCCTTGTATAGCTCGTGATTTTCAGTGATTGGTTCAAATATATTTTCCCACTGTACAAATTGTTCGGCAGTCTCTTCCATAGATGTATATATGCCAGCGCCAACTCCAGCAGCAATTGCAGTTCCTAAAGCAGCTGCTTCTTTCACAACGGGTACTTTTATAGGAATGCCGAGTACGTCTGATAGAATTTGTGGCCATAGTTTCCCTTTAGCGGCACCGCCAGCAAAAATGACTTCAGAAGGGAATGTACCAGTAAGATTTTCAATTAGTTTTAAGTTTCCAAGTGTAACGAAGGCCGCATTTTCTTCAATAGCACGGAACATTTCTTTTTTTCCGCATTTGTCAGCGTCTAAACTTAAATTTAAGAATGAAGGTGCGGCATGACGCCAAGAAATGTAGTTCATAACGTTTGAAAAAGTAGGGATAATACCATATGAACCGACAGGTACGTCTTTCGCTTGTTCTTCTAATAATTCATAAGCGTCTAAACCGAGTTTTTCAGCGAGCTTTTTTTCTTCTTGGCAAAAAGCGTCTCGAAACCAACGCATAACGAGGCCAGGGAAAAAGGCAATCGTTTCATATTGCCAAAGGTTCGGAACGACGTGACAATTTACTCGAATTTCCGCATTTGGATCCGTTGTTGACTCTGTAATATTCACTTCCTGTTGCCAAAAGCTGCCGCCGCATATTAAAGTTTGATTTGGTTTTACGACTCCAGTCCCGAGTGCTGCCATTTGAGCATCACCGCCGCCAGCGACGACAGGAATTCCTTCAAGTAAACCAGTTAGTGCTGCACACTCTTTTGTAACATTACCAATCACAGTGCCAGCTTCATTTACTTTTGGTGAAAATGGCAACGTTATACCACACTCTTTAGCGACATTGTTATCCCAATTTCTATTTTGTAAATCAAAGATTCCAGACGTACAACCGTTGGAAGGATCGATTTGCAGTACGCCGCTTAATTTATACAAAATCCAATCATTTAACATCGTAAAGGAGTGAATATTGTTGTAGACGTCTGGTTCATGTTTTTTAATCCAAAGTAGACGTGGTAAAGCACCCAATGAAAAAGTTTGCCCAGATTTTCTGTATAAATCTTCTTCAAGATGTGAGCGGATTTCTTTTAGCTCACTAACTTCAGCGGATGCACGGCCATCAACATTTGCACATGCCCATATTTCTTGCCCATTTTTATCATATAAAACAAAACCTTCTCGCATACTTGTAGCGCTAATAGCTTGAATAGAAGAGGGAAGTATATTACTTTTTTGCAGAACTTCTTTCGTACACTGTTGTACAAGTTGCCAGTTTTCTTTTACATCAAAATTCATAGAACCGGGGTAACGAGGATCAGTTTTATGAACCCATTCCTTTTGGCTTACTGCAATTTGATTGCCATGTAAATCAAAAAGAACAGCTCGAATGCTTCCTGTACCAGCATCGAAAGCTAATAAAGTAGACATTAAGAATCACCTTCCTTTCTTAATAAGGAGAGCGCAGTTTCTTCATCAGTAATTAATGTATGAATAAATTTCCCTTTTAAAGCCCCATAAATGGCATCTATCTTTTGTGTACCTCCAGCCACACCAATGACATGCTTCATGTTGCGAAGAATCATAAGTGGTGTGCCAATTAGACGATTATGATGCGAGAGCTCTAATAACTCACCATTCGTATTATAAAACTGTCCTAAAATATCGCCCGCCCCGTTTTGACTTCGAATATATGTCATTTCACGTAGCGTTAATTTTTCTTCTTTTACAATTGTAGCGTCTTGAGATAACCCGCCAATACCGACAACTGCTGTATGTGCAAGTGAAGCGACATGAAGCATATCTTTCACACTTGGTTCTGATAAAATACTTCGTGCCATTTCAGTAGAAGATGCTAGAAAAGGAGTAGGAATAATATGAAGATCACCTTGCATGTAGTGTAAATAGTTTTGTTTTCTTGAAAGATAGTGGTTTACTCCCCCTGTTAGCGTTACGAATGAAAGATTAATAGAACTTTCAAAATGAATGTTTTCTAGCATTTTACTTATCGTTTCACCCCAGCCGATGCCGAGTAAATCACCTTGTTGGAGATGAGTCTCTAAATATTGTGCAGCGGCTTTTCCGAGAGAAGTAGCATAATTGTTTATTGGAGTAGGGATAATGAAAGCATCTTTTAAGTGGAACTTTTTCATTAAGTCACGTTCAATGCTCAAGCAATGCAAACCGGTTCCTTTTACGTGAAATGTAACGATACCTTCACTGCGTGCCTTATCTAATAACCGGACGACTTTATTTCTTGAAATATGAAGAAGTGAAGCAATCTCTTGTTGTGTTAATTGATCTTTATAATAGTACCAGGCTACTTTAGTTAATAAATTTTCTTCAAAGTTCAGCTGTGACATACTCTTCATCCCTTTCAACAATTGACCAATGCTTAAACATATGTGTCACATATTTTGTTTATTCCAGTTGAAACGATTAATAGTACATTGAAAAAAGTGTTCTAGATATGAAAAAAGGAATATACAATGCTACAAAACAAGTAGAACAAATAATCATTTTCTCAAAAAATGTTCTGGGTAAAGGCAGGTGACATCATGTGGAGAATGTGCCCTTATTACAAGTGAAGAAAATGAGTAAGGCGTTTTCGAATCAACTTGTGCTAAAGGAAGTGAACTTACAAGTAGATCATGGTGATATATACGCTTTAGTTGGTGGAAATGGCGCCGGGAAATCGACATTAATGAAAATATTAACGGGGTTATATTCGTATGATAGTGGAGAAATGTATGTGAAAGGAAAGAGACAGCAGTTTGCAAATCCAAAAGAAGCACACCAAGAAGGGATTTATTTAATACCACAAGAACCGCTCATTTTTCCTCATATGACCATTGAAGAAAATATATGTATTGGATTAGAGGGGAATAGAAAGAAACTAAAAGTAAAAGTTCAGCAATTAATTAACAGTTTAAGTTGGGATATTGACCTTAATGAACAGGGAGGATCGTTATCCATTGCGCAGCAACAGTTAGTAGAAATCATTAGAGGATTAATACGAGACGCTGAGATTCTTATTTTAGATGAGCCAACATCGACATTAACAACTCATGAAATTAAGAGTCTTTTTGTGCTGATGAAAAGCTTGCAAGAAAAAGGAATTGGGATGATTTATATTACGCATCGTTTTCCAGAAATCTTTGAAATTGCAAACAAAGTAGCAATACTACGTGATGGAATGGTTGTAAGCCAAGGTGATGTATGTGACTATACATATGACATGCTGATGGAAGGACTATTGCCAAAAGGATATAAACAGAAAGAGAAAATAGAAGTAGTTCAAGAGACAGCAAAGACGAAAAAAATATTAGAAGTGGTTGATATAAATGGTCACGGATTCGAAAATATATCATTCATTGTACATGCGGGTGAGGTTGTAGGTGTTGCTGGCATTATAGGATCTGGCAGAACGGAATTAGCAGAAGCGATATTTGGATTGAAAACTATAAAATCAGGGTCTATCTTATTGGGTGGAAAATCAATTGATACGTGTTCTTTGCATAAAAGGCTAGACGAAGGACTAGTTTATGTGCCAGAGGATAGGGCGAGGAATGGAATTTTCTCAATTGCTTCTGTTAAAGAAAATATTGCAGCAGCAAGTTTATATCAAAATAATCGCTTTTTTATAAATCAAGAAAAAGAAAGCGCTTTAGTTAATTCGTTTATAGAACAGTTCCGAATTGTTGTACAGAATATGAATAAAGAACTGGCATCTTTATCAGGAGGTAATCAGCAGAAGGTCGTGCTTGCGAAGTATCTTGCATGTAATCCTAAAATTATTATTCTTGATGAGCCGACTCGCGGAATTGATGCGAAAGCAAGGCTTGAAGTGTATGAGACGATAAAAAAAATGAAAAGGGAAGGACTCGCAATTTTATTAATCTCTTCAGATGTTGAAGAAATTGTCCAATTAGTAAACCGTGTATATGTAATGAGAAATGGGCGATTTGTTTCTCATATGGAAAAAGAACAACTGAGTGTGAATGAAGTTACACGCCTTGCATACGGAGGTGTAGCGGAATGAAACATATGTTAAAAATGCATGAAACGTCTATCATACTGTTACTACTAATTTATATAGCTATTGTAGGAATGATAAACCCTAGTTTTATTCAATTTAACTCGTTATCTTTACTGATGAAATCAAGCGTTATTTTAGTCGTGCTAGCAATCGGTCAATCGTTCGTCTTATTTACGAAAAATATAGATGTATCAGTTGGTTCAAGCATGGGGTTAAGTGCAGCAGTTTGCGGAATGATGTTAACGAATGGGGATAGTGCATTCTTGTCGATATTTGTAGCTATTATACTTGGGGCCATTATCGGTTTCGTAAATGGTATTGGAGTTGCGAAGTTTCGGGTACCAGCCATTATTATGACATTAGGCATGTTAGGAATTATTAGAGGTGCAATGTTAATTTTCACAGGCGGGAAGTGGATTGAAGATATTCCAAACGATTTTAAGCAGCTGTCATCTATCATCATTCTTGGTTTACCTATAACTGTATGGTTCGTTTTTATTATTTTACTACTACTATACTTCTTTTTAAGAAAAGTGCCATTGGGAAGATACTTTTATGCGGTAGGTGATAATGAAGATGGCGCGAGGCTTATTGGTATACCTGTTAATAAAGTGAAGATATATGCGTTTATGATTTCAGGCATAAGCGCTGCGCTCGCTGGTTGCATATTTGTTATGAATATCGGGTTCGTCCCAAATCAAACAGGTACAGGATTAGAATTACAAGTAATCGCAGCCGCTGTACTAGGAGGAATTCATTTAAAAGGAGGAACAGGATCTTTATTTGGAGCTGCATTAGGAGCGTTATTTTTAGAAACAATAAGTAGCTCACTCGTCTTTTTAAAAATACCAGCATTTTGGAATAATGCTATTTCAGGTTTTTTATTATTACTTATCATCATATTAGATAGTGTTATGAAAAAGTGGAAGGCAGAAAGGAGGATGAATCTATGAAGTATGTATATAGATGGGAAGGGGTTCTAATTGTATTACTTCTTATAGAATTCATCCTTTTTAGTTTTATAAATAGTGATTTCTTAAATATTAGTAATCTCCTTTTTAGTACAAATGATTTCCTATTTATCGCAATTGCGGCGATACCAATGACTTTCGTTATTGTAACAGGAGGAATTGATGTATCGGTCGGATCAATAATGGGGCTCACTTCGATCTTGATTGGTGTACTTTGGATGAACGGAATACCTATTTTGTTTGCTGTCATAATCGCCCTAATAATTAGTTGTTTAGCAGGCGCTTTAAACGGACTCATTATAAAAATGACAGATGTAGAACCACTCGTCGTTACACTCGGAACGATGTTTTTATATGGAGGAATTGCACTCGTCATTTCAGGAGGAGCAGGTGCTTCTGGGTATGAAGGAATAAGCGGTTTACCTGACACATTTGTACAACTGGCAAACGGTAGTTTTATAGGAATACCGAATTTATTATGGCTACTGATCGTATTAACAGTTTTATATACTGTATTATTTCACCGAACTATATACGGGCGCCATGTAAAATTAACAGGTGCGAACGAAAATACAGCAAAATACACCGGGATTAAGACGAAGAAAGTAGTAATCATTGCTTACATACTTTCTGGGTTAGGAGGTGGATTAGGGGGAGTTTTCTTAACTGCATATTTCGGTTCTGCACGTGCTGATATAGGAAGTGAAACAATATTACCAATCATTACAGCAGTCGTATTAGGCGGGACACTTATTACAGGTGGAAAAGGAAGTATTTTCGGTACTGTACTTGCAAGTATTTTTATAGGCCTTATGCAATATGGCCTACAAATGACAGGCTTAACAAATGAACAATCAAATGTCGTAATAGGTATTATCCTTATTCTTTCAGTTATTATGAGACATTTCAGATTACATCAATTTTTAGCGGGGAAAAGACAGAGTTGGCATAAGGGGGAAATGTCATGAAGAGAAAACTAGGGATTGTATTGATTGTATGTATTTGTTTAATCGGTTTAATCGCTTGTTCCAGTCAAACGGCAGATAAGAAAAAAGCGGATGATGTGAAATTTGCATTTATCCCGAAATTAACTGGAGTTGGCTTCTTTACATCGGGCGGTGAAGGAGCAAAGGAGATGGGAGATAAGCTAGGCGTACAAGTGAAATATGATGGGCCGTCTGAAGCGAGTGTATCAGGGCAAGTAAAGTATATAAATAATTTTATTAACCAAAATTATGATGCACTTATGGTTTCCTCTACATCAGTTGATGGTTTATCGCAATCATTGCAACGTGCTAAGAAAAAAGGAATGACTGTCTTAACGTGGGATTCTGATGTGAATCCAAAAGACCGTTCTTTTTATATAAGTCAAGGGACACCAGACCAACTTGCTAACTTATTAATTGAAATGACTTCCAAGCAAATTGGAGATAAAGGGAAAGTAGCGTTCTTTTATTCTAGTCCAACAGTAACGGATCAAAACCAATGGGTAACGAAAGCGAAAGAAATTATTAAAAAGAAATATCCGAACTGGGAAATTGTAACGACGCAGTACGGTGAAAATAATGCACAAAAATCTTTATCCGTAGGGGAGAACATAT
This sequence comes from Bacillus sp. AR8-1, assembly GCF_008042345.1. Lineage (NCBI taxonomy): Bacteria > Bacillati > Bacillota > Bacilli > Caryophanales > Bacillaceae > Bacillus > Bacillus sp. AR8-1. The sequence continues at coordinate 7,791 of NZ_QNUB01000032.1, read as the reverse complement.
TAAAAACGTATCCAGATATTAACGCAGTTATTTGTCCAGATGCAACAGCACTCCCAGCCATGGCGCAAGCAGCTGAAAACTTAAAAATGGATAAAAAAGTAGTGGTAACTGGATTTTCTACACCGAACGTTATGCGTGATTATGTAAAACGAGGAACAGTACAACAATTCGGATTATGGGATGTCAAACAGCAAGGTGCGTTGGCAACTTATGTAGCAAATGAGATTGTTGTAAAAGGAAAGAAGTTAAAAGTAGGGGATAGCTTTGAAGTAAAAGGAATCGGAAAAGTGAAAGTAGAGCCAAACTCCATTCAAGGATATGATTATGAGGCAGAAGGAAACGGAATTATCGTATTGCCAGAACGAGTTATATTTACGAAAGATAATATTGATAAGTATAATTTTTAGTAGACAAAAAAAACGTCCGAATATATCGGACGTTTTTTTTATTTCTTCATTAATTATGAACAGTTTCTTTTTCGTTTAATCCAAGTGTACGACCAGTCGAAGTGTGAAGATCTTGGAACAATCTTGGATTTTCAGTTAGTGAAATGCCATATGAAGGAATCATTTCTTTTATTTTTTCTTCCCATTCTACCATGCGGCTTGGGAAACATTTTTCTAATACTTCAAGCATGACGTGAACAGCAGTAGAAGCACCTGGTGATGCGCCTAGTAATGCGGCGATTGAGCCGTCAGCTGCACTTACTACTTCTGTACCAAATTGAAGTGTTCCTTTACCGCCAGCATCAGTATCTTTAATTACTTGTACACGTTGTCCAGCAACTACAATATCCCAATCTTCACTTTTCGCGTTCGGAATGAATTCGCGTAATTCTTCCATACGTTTTTCATGTGATAACATAACTTGCTGAATTAAGTATTTTGTAAGTCCCATTTCTTTTACACCAGCGGCTAACATCGTTAAGACATTATTCGGTTTTACAGAACCGATTAAGTCAAGATTTGAGCCAGTTTTTAAGAATTTAGGTGAGAAGCCTGCGAATGGTCCAAACAGTAAAGCTTTTTTATTGTCTATATATCTCGTATCTAGATGAGGTACAGACATTGGCGGAGCGCCAACTTTAGCTTTACCGTACACTTTCGCATGATGCTGCTCTACAACTTTTTGGTTTTTACATACCATAAATAGTCCACTTACTGGGAAGCCACCGATATGCTTTGATTCAGGGATACCAGTCTTTTGAAGTAGAGGTAGGCTACCGCCACCGCCGCCAATAAAGACGAATTTAGCAGTATGATGCTCAATTTTACCACTATTCATATCGTGTACTTTTACTTCCCACAAACCATTTTTCGTGCGCTTAATATTTTCGACACTATGCTTGTAGTTTAGCTCGACATTTTTTGTTTTTAAGTAATCAAACAACATACGTGTTAATGCACCGAAGTTAACATCTGTTCCAGAGTCAATCTTCGTTGCCGCCATCGGTTCATTAGATGTGCGACCTTCCATAATGAGTGGAAGCCATTTTTTTAATGTTTCAGGAGCATCAGAAAATTCCATTCCTTGAAACAGTGGATTTTTTGAAAGCGCTTCAAAACGGTTTTTTAGAAACTCAACATTTTTTTCCCCTTGTACTAAACTCATATGAGGTAGTGGCATAATAAAATCTTGTGGATTACGAATTAATTTGCTCTTTACAAGATATGCCCAAAATTGTCTTGAAAGCTGGAATTGCTCATTCACTTTTACAGCCTTACTAATATCTATAGATCCGTCAGCTTTTTCGGAAGTATAGTTCAGTTCGCATAGCGCAGAATGCCCTGTACCTGCATTATTCCATTCGTTAGAGCTTTCTTCCCCGGCACTTGCGAGTTTTTCAAAAACTTTAATTTCCCATTCTGGTGCTAATTCTTTTAGTAATGAGCCTAACGTTGCACTCATAATTCCTGCACCAATTAAGATAACGTCTGTTTTTTGCTGCATGTTGCTCATGATAATCTCTCCATCCCCTATATTGGCAAAAAAGTGTAGGTGTTTTCTATGTCTAAGCCGTAAAAGAGAAACACCGCCTAGGCCCCACCTAGGTGTATACCTTTTTTGTCTCAATTATATAACCATCTCATACTCTATTATAATAATTAATAGACTAAAATATCTAGTGTTATCTGATAATTTTAAACTATTTAACGTTTTATTCGCTAAAAATCTTATTTAACAAGCTCTTTTAAGGTGGTAAATAGAAAAAAATTACAGTTTGAAATTATCTCGAAAAAGCTTACGTATCCTTAAGCGACTAAATCGAGTACCTTTTTATAGGATTATTCTTTCTGTAATGGTAAGATTATTCCGAAAAATAAAAAGGAGGGACTCTAATGTGTACAAAAGAACAAATTTCAAACTTATTTCGAAACTTTTCAATAAAGGAATGTAAAGGGTCAAGTGATTTATATGAATATTTATCAATGAAAATTGCTGAAGATGAGGAAGTACTTACACTATCGTCCTATGCTCAGGTAGGTCAACCAGTCCCAAACTTACTATTAGGTGCAGTACATTATTTATTGCTAGCAGGGAAAGAACATCATTTAAAAACGTATTATAGTAGTTTAGTTGAAAATGCTGATACAAATTTAGATAAAGCTTTTAATCATTTTAAAGATTTCTGTAAAGAGTACCGAGAAGAAATCATTACTTTGTTACAAACGAAACTCGTTCAAACAAATGAAGTAAGACGGTGCGCATACTTATACCCAAGTTTCTGCTACATATTTAACAAAGTGAAGAAGCCGTTAGCGTTAATTGAAATTGGGACAAGTTCTGGGTTGCAACTGTTCTGGGACCAATATCGTTATTCGTACGGGACGGATGAAATGTACGGAAATATAAATTCAAATGTGCATGTAACTTCTGAAATAAGAGGGGAGAATGTACCGCATTTTCTAAAAGAAAGCCCATCTGTCGTAGAAAGAATCGGACTGGACTTACATGTGAATGATTTACATAATGAGGAAGATTATTTATGGTTACGTGCTTTAATTTGGCCAGAACATAAAGAAAGGCTTGAGATGTTTGATCAAGCTGCATCTTTAGTGAAAAATGAATCTGTCCAATTAATAGAAGGAGACGGTGTAGAGCTATTATCATCTATTATTGAACAAATAAGTGAAGAAGCTGTTATTTGTATTTTCCATACACACGTCGCAAATCAAATACCAGAACAAGTAAAACATAAGTTAGAAAAACAAATACAAGAAATTGGCGCAAAACGTGATGTATTCCACCTTTATAACAACATGTGGGATCGTGACCTTCATATTGATTATTATATTAACGGAAACGAATATCGTGAAACGGTTGGAGAAACAGAAGGGCATGGGAAATGGTTTAGCTGGAAGATTGGAAATGAGACGCCTATTTAGATTAATAGGGGTGCCCTCACTTGTAAAAGGTGGGGCCATAGGCTCAATCATGGACTAAATGGTTAAGGAAATAAATTTATTAGTAACATACAAAAAATGCTTCGGAGAAATCCTAAGCATTTTTTGTATTACATTTAAACCCCATAATGGATCATGTACTTCTGTTCTGCTGTAGCTTGTTCAATTTTTGAAGCTAATTCAATCAGCTCATCAGAATTTTTGAAGAACTTTGAAGATGTAACTGTTTCATAGAATATTGCTAATGATTCAGGCGGGATAATTGTAATACCGTAATAAGCTAAACCGTGTTCTTGATTTTTGACTGTATGAAAGTAAGTTTTCATAATTGATAAATTTTGATTTAAACTACTGATAATATCATCATTAACAGAAATACAATGATATTTCTCTGGTGTATAATCATTGTAACTTTTTTGAGAATTAAATTCGTCAATTATTCCAAAATCATGGACACATGCCATCATTATTATCCTTTCAAATTTAATAAAATGATTTCTATTAAAGTAAAATGTCTATTCGTTTAAGTGTAATAGAAATAGTTATGTAGTTCATAAAATATTTTCGGTTTTTCTTCGTGAAAACAGTTTATTTATCGATAAACTCATCAGGAGTCCAAGTGGCGATTTCATTCCCAGGTGCAGCGACTACAAGCCATTGCTCACATAGGACACCAGCTTGCCAACATTCATAATAATCATGAAAACCATTTAAAAAAATAATTTGTCCACTATCTAATGTAATAATTAAATGAGGGCTTTCTAAGCCAAGTTGTATATCGGTAACTTTTTGTCTTCTTATCTTAAATATTCTTTCATATTCTTCTTCCTCAGAATAAACTTCAAATTCATCTTCATTTAATGGGTATCTTTTTTGAGGTTTATTAAATAAACACCATTTTGATTCGATATTGATATATAATTGCTCGTCATAATCAATGGAGTCGTGAAAGTTTGTAAATTGAATCTTTATAGCGCCTGAAGAAATACCAAATTGTAATCCATCAACTTGTGATCCGATAAAGAGATTTTTTAACACTTTTTCAGCGTAAATTTTATCCTCTGTATTCATTCTTGAATTCCTCCTTTTCATAAAAATATACCTTATATTTTTATTGTAATAAATAAATTTTCATGTAAAATGAACTTTTTGTGAAAAACGAGCGAATATAGTGTGAAAGATCATGAGAGGGGAACGGAGCTTTTGATGAAGTACAATTAAAGGAATGGCTATATAAAATGGGGTCTGGGGACCAAGAAGCCTTTCAAATTATTTATGAATATACATGTAAAGATATTTATAGAACAGTAGTATTTTTAGTAGGAAGTCAAAACCAAGATGTAGACGATATAGTTAATGAAGTGTACATCAATATGTGGAAGTCCATAACAAACTATGATATAAATCGTTCATTTCGTTTTTGGTTACATGGACTAGTTGTCAAGGAAGTACAGGATTGGCGTCGTAAATCGTGGCGACGATTTCGAATCTTTGAAAAGAAGAAAATGTATGAACAAGATCGGCCTTACATAATGGATGAAGCTATTTTACATAAAGAAACACGAAGTGAATTAGTAGAAGTTGTACAAAAAGGTTTTACAATTTATCAATTAGAAATTGTTGAAGGAGAATATAAAGATTACTTTATTGATAGACCATTTGATAAACCATCTGAAAGAGGGCCTAATTTTACTGGAGATATAAAGAAATATAAATTAAATGGCTATGACGTTACATTCGGTGAGTATAAAGAATCGAATGTAAGGGCTATGAAAATAGTTGTGCCAGCAAGGGAAGGGAGAAATGCATATCAAGTGTATATAAATGATAGTATGCTGTCTAAAAAAGAGCTTGAGAACCTTTTACTTTCGATGATTGAATAGTTATTCGGTATAAGCAATTGATAATTATATTATGTAAACTTCTTTTTACAAAACATCCATTTTTAAAAATGGATGTTTTGCATTTAGATAGATTAGGTGGAGTGTATATTTTAAAAAAGCGGAATACTTTGCGGAAAGTTAAAAACATTTTTCGGATCATATTTCGCTTTTACTTTCATTAATCGGTCAAAGTTACAACTGAAGTATGCATCTAGCCAATTTTTAATGGATAGGTCAGGCGTATTAACGTAGACACCTTTTGTAAATGGAAGCATTGCCAAGCGGAAGTCTTCAACCCATCGAATACTTCCACCAGCACCTTCTGTTTGCTCCCAAGTAGCGAATATTGACATGTTTGATAGTGCTTTCGGTAAAAGTAAGCAGTTGCCCCATTTGGCACCTCAGCAACAGCACCGCCTAATCCGTGGGAAAATATGGAGGTGGTAAAAAAGGGTAAGTTAAATCGTAATTTCTATTTGATTGCCTTCTGGATCACCTATTACACTTTCATAATAGCCATCTCCAGTAAAACGTGGTCCATTTAATAAAGGATAACCAGCATCTTTTATCACCTTTGTCAGTTCATTCACTCGTTCTTCACTACCGACAGAAAAAGCCATATGAGCATAGCCAGTTATGTTTAAATTAGGCTTATTTTCACCCCCTTTTTTACGCATAAGTTCAAGCCTTGCTCCAAGATTCGAACGTAATAAAATAAGATTCAAATTGTTTCATTTCATTATGGTATAACGAGTTTGCTTTACCATTAAAGTATTTTATATAAAAATCACGCATACATTCTAAGTCATTTACCCAAATTGCAATATGTTCAATTTTCATAGGTTTCACCAATCCTATCTGTATCAATTAGGCTTCCACTGTATTAAATTTGCATTTGCATTGCAACAATTTTGCTTTGCTATTAAAGCTAGTTGTTAATTTTTGATTATGTACGTACATACAATATGTAATTAAGTGAATGACCATCATAGTAATTACAGAAAAGGGTGAATACAGTATATGAATCAATTTGAGCAAATGATGTACGTTGGTGTCATCATGTCTATTGTACTATCTGTAATGATTTTAGGGTCCTTATATTATAATCCTCGACTTTCGTTAACTGATTATCCGAAAGATATTCAAAAAGTAGTTTTTCCAAAATCGATTCATGAAAAAAAGCAAAGCATTTATTTTAATATTGTATATAATACTATTCTTTTCGGTAGTCCTTTCGTTTCTACATATATACTACATAAGCATGAAAAGTTAATGTATATGGATGCCTATTTACACACTTTTGGTATTTTAATGATTTTCAATTTAGTAGATTTACTTATAATTGATTTGCTAATTTTTTGCTGGATTACTCCAAGGTTTGTTGTGATTCCTAGTACGGAAGGTATGAAAGGATATAAAGATTATAAGTTTCATTTAAGAGGGGCTATTGTTGCTACTCAAATTTTAGCAATCGTAAGTTTATTTTTGGCGGGAATTGCCACAACTATTTAGTGTGAAGAAGGGTATGGAGCTTTTATAAAAGATAAGGAGATTTATAATATATAGAATTAGAAATGAGAATTTGATAGTATTGGAGTAAGGAGTTTTAATAACAGTATATTAAACAATATTAATATACTGTTGCAAATGTTTTGATATTATGTAAAATTATACAATTTTACGGAGGCATTTGATAAAATTCAAAAAAATTTAATGGAGGTTAATATGAAAAAAGTAATTGGCGCAGCAACAGCAACTGTTTTTGGATTGGGAGCGTTTACCACAACTGCTACCGCAGAAACAATTGTAACAGCAGATGTACTTAACGTACGTGAAAAACCGACTACAGAATCAAAAGTGGTCGAAAAAGTAAAGAATGGGCAAGAGTTAAAAGTCATAAATACCGAAGATGGCTGGTCAAAAATTGAGTTGAATGGTAAAGAAGTGTTTGTAAGTTCGGAGTTTACAAAAGATGTATATCATGTAACGGCGAATTTGTTAAATGTACGCACTGAAGCAAACACGGATTCAGAAATTCTTGGCAGACTAAAAAAAGATGATGTAATTGAATCAACGCATCAAGTAAAAGACGGATGGCTGCAATTTGAGTATAAAGGAAAAACTGCTTATGCAAACGTTTCTTTCCTATCAAGTACAGCACCAACTGAAAAGAAAACTGAAGAGAAAACGAAGCAAGTAGCGAAAGTACAAAAATCAGTTAAAGAAAAGAAAGAAGTAAAGACGCAGAAAGTAGCAAAAGCGAAAGAAACAACGAAAGCACAAGAAATAGTAAAGCCTAAAGAAGAGTTAAAAGTCAAAGAAGAAGTAAAAGTTAAAAAAGAAGAGAAAGCGCAAGAAATAGTAAAGCCTAAAGAAGAGGTAAAAGTCAAAGAAGAAGCAAAAGTTAAAGAAGAACCGAAAGCGCAAGAAATAGTAAAGCCTAAAGAAGAAGCAAAAGTCAAAGAAGAAGTAAAAGCGCAAGAAATAGTAAAGCCTAAAGAAGA
>NZ_QNUB01000031.1:0-76111 GCF_008042345.1 Bacillus sp. AR8-1 | reverse complement strand
AATTGGGGTGCAGTTCAACTCAGGCTCTTTTTCTTATTTATATTTTAAAAGTAAACTGTTACTACGCAGTTTTACTTAATTTATATGTTCCGTGGTTATTTTTACGGAAAAGTTTAGGGAAAACATAGTCATCTAATCCAATACGTCCAGCGTTTTGCCCTGCAACTAAAATGAACATAGTTAAAATAAGCAGATTTGGGTTTACACTAACAGTTCCGCTTAATAAAAATGAAAGATTCATTATGATTCCGAAAAATGCAGCTGTTTTTGTTAATCCGCCTAAAATTAAACCTAGACCTACTAAAATTTCTCCCCATTGAACTAAAAAGCTAAATAGGTCTGCGTTTGGAAGAACAAAATTTTGAAGAAAATCTGCCCACCAACTTTGTACTGCAGGATGGTCACCTGATGCTTGAGCGATAGCGCCCTTTAGAAAACCACTTGCATCAAAAGATTGTCCGAAAACTTTACCTATCCCAGCAGCGAGCCATGCATATCCTATGTAAAATCGTAAAAATAATAATATGAAAGCAGCACGTTTATCAGTTCTTAAAAAATTGATAACCATTGAAATCCCTCCAATATTCTATTTACATGTTTATTATATATCCATTGTGAAAAAATTCACAATGGATAAAGTGTGAACAAAAATGGTGTTTTTATAAAATGAAAAAGGCATATAACAATCATATGTTATATGCCTTTTCTATTATATATTTATTAATTTATTTAGGTAATGTAAATTTAGCTTTTTTACCTTGTGAAATATCTTTAGCTTCTTTATTTCTCATAGGTCCTAACTCAATCTCAAAGCTTTTGTCTTTCCAAATCTTTTCATACTGCTCTTGATCTAAAATATATACTTGTAGTAACTCTCCAGATGTTCCTGTTTTGACTGAAGCATTATAGTCATAATTTAATAGCATACCTTCATTAATCGTATATTGTGTACCATCATTCACTCTCAATGTAGAGCTTATAGGAGACAGTGAAACGTCTTGAGCATCTTTGTTATCAAGCTTGAATTTTACTGTTAACAGAACAAGACCGTTTTTAAAATTTGCAAAGCGTGGAGCTTCGACGGAATTTGGTGTGAATTGAGTGAATTGGTATCCGTCTAATGTAACATTAACAGCGCCTAATTCTTGATTGTTATTAATACTTGATTTCTCTTTTAACATTTTTTTATCGCCCATGTTATTAGCTGTAGCTTTATCTTGGTAGAAAGTATTATCTGTTGCAACTTTTTCAGCACCCTGTTTGTTTAAACTTAATGAAAAGCTTCCAGGATTTCCGATTGGAGCATCAAATTTTCCTTTATTAGCTTGTGCAGTTGGGACTGTGACTGAGACTGTTGAGAGACTTGAAATTTTCGCTAGATCATCTTTTCCGAATGGATAAGCGATATAACCAGAAATAGTTTCTCCTGCTTTTACTAAGTAATCATTCGTTGGAGCAAGTTTAGTTGGGAGCTGATCTTCTTTTGGAATTAAATCTTTATAGTTACTATATGCTTTCTGCGCGCCAGTAAATGACATGTCCAATGCTGGCATATAATAAATATCTTTAGCTGAACTATTTTTTACGCTGTAGTTCACAAGAATAACTCCGCCTTCTGTTTGACGATTAAACGGAATATCGAAGTTTGTATGGAATCCATTTAATTCAACTAATGTGTAACTATTCATTGATACTGAAACATCTTCAGCTTTATAGACTTGTGGTTCTTTATTTTCAAAAAGAACTTTTGTTTTACCACCTGTTTCTTTTTCCATATAGGAAATCAGCTTAGAGTAGTCGCTTGATCCAGTAGCTGTATTTTCAGGCTTTTTATCTTCAGTTTTTTTATCTTCGGATTTTTTTTCAGTAGGTTTACTTTCTTTCGTTGTATCTGTTTTTTCCGTTTTGCTTTCTTTTGTTGCATTCTCTTTTTGTTCTTTATTTGTCGTATCGCTTTGACCACAGCCGGTTATTACAAAAGCTGCTACGATTACTGCAGAAAATAAAGAAAGTAATTTTTTTGACATATTTCTTCCCCCTATTTGTTTAAAACTAAATTCTCACATTAGCCCCACGTTTTATTATAAGAAGGTTAGTCAATATTTGCCAGTATTTTTCTGATTATTTTCATTATTTATTATATTATAATATAATAAATTCGATAGAAGTTTGGAATGGAATATTGGTTTTTATTTTTTTATCATTTGAAATAGTACATCATATTGGTATGATAGAAACAGAGATATATGGAAAGGAGACAAGGACTCGATATGTGGATGAACTTGTAATGATTAGAAATTGGATAGATGAATTTTTCTCTCATAAGTGAGGGTTTATTTAGCTATTTGTAAATCATGCAAGGACTGCATAGTTGGCTTGTACATCCTTTTTGTAAGGACAGAGGTCTAGGTGGGGAAATTTATATCTCTTATATAAAATATGCGTCCTTTAAACTTGGAGGAGTATATGATGAACCAATTAAAAAATAAAGTAGCAGTTGTTACAGGCGTAAGTCGTCTAGACGGTATAGGAGCAGCGATTTGTAAAGAATTAGCTGAGGCAGGATACGATATATTTTTTACGTATTGGACGGATTATGATAAAGAGATGCCTTGGGGCGTTGATAAAAATGAACAAATACAATTAAAAGAAGAGCTATTACAAAAAGGTGTTAGAGTATTGAGCATGGAGTTAGATTTAACTCGGAATGATGCACCGAAAGAGCTTTTAAATAAAGTTACTGAACAATTAGGGTACCCTCATATATTAATTAATAATGCAGCATATTCTACGAATAATGATTTCTCTACGTTGACTGCTGAAGAATTAGATAAGCATTATATGGTTAATATTCGTGCGACTACATTGCTCAGTAGTCAATTTGCCCGAGGATTTGATAAGAAATCTGGTGGTAGAATTGTTAATATGACTTCGGGGCAATTTCAAGGTCCTATGGCAGGAGAACTAGCTTATGCGACAACGAAGGGAGCTATTGATGCTCTTACTAGTACGTTGTCAGCAGAAGTAGCTCAATTAGGAATAACAGTGAATGCAATTAATCCAGGACCAACCGATACAGGATGGATGACTGAAGAGATAAAACAAGGGTTAAAGCCTATGTTTCCTTTTGGCAGAATTGGTGAGCCAAAGGATGCAGCTAGACTCATTAAATTTTTAGTAAGTGAAGAAGCTGAGTGGATTACGGGGCAAGTTATTCATTCAGAAGGCGGATTTAAAAGATAAAAAGAAGGTATCTCACCCTGGTGAGATACCTTCTTTTTTAATCTTTCTTCAGTCTTCGTGCAACCCCATTACCTAAAGACTGTAATCCTTGAACGAGGATAATTAGAATAAAGACGGTTGCATACATTACTTCAGGTTCATAGCGTAAATGTCCGAAGCGATATGCTAAGTCCCCTAGCCCGCCAGCACCTACAAGACCAGCCATTGCTGTTGCGCCGATTAAGCCAATCGTTGCAATTGTTAATCCAAGTACAAGGGAGGGACGAGCTTCTTTAACCATGACGTGCCAAATGATTTTTATAGTAGAGACTCCCATCGCTTGATAGGCCTCAATAACCCCTCGATCTACTTCTAGTAAGGCTGTCTCCATTAAACGTGCGATATAGGGAGCTGTGAAGACGACAAGTGGTAAGATAACACCTTGCACGCCAATGGATGTTCCCATTAGAAACTTTGTAAAAGGTAAGATGAAGAATAATAGAATGATAAATGGAAGAGAGCGAATGATATTAATAACTGTATTAAGAATAGGATAGATGATTTTATTTTCACGCTGCCCACCAGGTCTCGTTAAAACAAGTGTGACGCCAAGTGGCAGTGCAATAAGGAGTGAGATGAGTAATGAAATAGATGTCATTTGAAAGGTTTGAATTGTGGCTTCCCATATGACTTTACCCCATTCATCCAAAAAGGACTTGTTTCCCATAATCTGTTCTACCTCCTTCTACGATGATTCCTTGCTCTTGTAAAAATGATAAAGCACGGTGGATTTCATTTTGTTCTCCTTGCATATGAACGACTAGTTTCCCATATGCTTCATGTTTTAACTGCGTAATATTACCGGATAAAATATTCGGATACACTTGGAAACGTTTTGTGGCAACAGCTAAGACAGGTTCACCTGAAGTAGTGCCAATAAATGAAAGTGTTACAATTTCTCCAGTATTCTGTAGTTCTTTCTGTACCTCTTCTGGAATTTTAGCTGCAAAGGCGCTATTTACAAATTTCTTCGTTGTTACATGTTGTGGGTTTGTGAAAATATCTTTCACAGTCCCGCTTTCGACTACAGATCCATGTTCCATAACGGCAACGCGGTCGCATATACGTTGGATAACGTTCATTTCGTGTGTAATGAGTAAAATCGTAATTCCAATTTCTTCGTTAATCTTTAATAACAAATCAAGAATAGAATCAGTTGTTTCTGGATCTAAAGCGCTCGTTGCTTCATCACTTAATAACACTTCAGGCTCATGTGATAGTGCACGTGCAATTGCAACGCGCTGTTTTTGACCGCCAGAAAGTTCACTTGGATAAGCATCTTTTCGATTGAAAAGATCGACAATGCGTAAATATTTTTCTACCCTTTTTTTAATTTCCGCTTTTGGAATGCCAGCAAGGCGTAAAGGTAATGCAATGTTTTCATAGATGGTAACAGTTTTAAGTAAATTGAATCCTTGAAAGATCATTCCGATTTTTTGTCTCGCTTTTGCTAGTTCTTTTGTCGATAACGTTGTTAAATCTTGTTCGTTTACAATGATATTTCCTGTCGTTGGTTTTTCTAATAAATTTACACATCGAATCAATGTGCTTTTACCAGCGCCGCTATACCCAATGATTCCAAATACCTCGCCTTTTTCTACTTTAAGGGAAGTAGACTTAAGAGCCTCAACAGTCCCTTTTTTTGTTGAAAATACTTTGGATATGTTTTTTAATTCAATCATTATCGTCAGCTCCTACCAAGATGGTAAAACTGAACCATCAAATTTTTTCTCGATAAACTCTTTCACTTCTTTAGATTGATAAGCTTTCTTTAATTTGTTTACAACGGCATCATCTTTATTTTCAGTACGAACAACGACCCAGTTCACATATGGTGAATCTTTTCCTTCGCGGAAAATAGAATCTTTCGCCGGACTTAATTTTGCACCTAATGCAAAGTTTGTATTGATTGCGGCTGCTTTCACTTCACTTAGTTGTATTGGTAATTGAGATGCCTCTAATTCAACAATCTTTAAATTTTTCGGGTTTTCAATTACATCCTTTGCAGTCGCTTTTTCTGTAGCCTTTGGATCAACTTTTAAAACCCCTGCTTTTTCAAATAATTTTAAAGCTCGCAGTTCATTCGTTGGGTCATTTGGTACAGCAATTGCATCGCCGTCTTTTAAGTCTTTTACATCTTTTATATCTTTAGAATATACGCCCATAGGGAATGTTACTGTTGAAAATACTTCAGCTAATTTCATATTGCGTTCAGCTTTAAATACATCTAAATACGATTTTGTTTGGTAGCTATTTACATCAAGGCTTTTTTCATCTAAAGATACGTTTGGCGCTACATAATCATTAAATACTTTTATATCAATTTCGAGGCCATCTTTTGCGGCAACTTCTTTTACCTTTTCAAAAATTTGTTCATGCGGCCCACCTGTTACACCGACAGTAATCTTTTTCTCGTCTAATGCTTTTACCTCTTTATCTGAACTCACGCTACATGCGCCTAATAATAATACTGCTCCGCTTACAATGCTTAATAATACCTTTTTCATCTATAAATCCCCCTTCATATACGTTCCAAAATAAAAAGCACCTCCCAAAAATAAGAGAGGTGCCGAATAGACGAAATAGATTCCTCTCTTATCTTCCAAAACGAAAACTCGTTTTGCAGGAATTAGCACCTTAGCTTATACGTCATAAGCTCGGTTGCCGGGCATCATCGGGCCAGTCCCTCCGCCACTCTTGATAAGAGTATGTGTATGTAGTTTTGAATATGGTACTAATAGTAAATCGTACAAAAAGAATTGTCAATGGTATTTTCAGAATATATTTTATTTTAAGGTAATCGAAACATTTCCTTTCTTATGGCCCATTTCTACATACGTATGGGCTTCTACAACTTCTTCTAATCGGTAAGTTCTATCAATAACAGGTTTTAGCTTTTCTGTTTCAGCTAGTTGTTTTAGTAGGTTCATATCTTCTTTACTGACCTTTGCCATCATTCCGTTCACAGATACATATTTTCCATTAGGCATTAATGCATCTGTACAAAGAGACTTATTATATTTTCCAACTGCGTCAAATATAATATCGTAGTGATCGCCCCACTTAGTAAAATCTTCTTTCATATAATCAATTACGTTGTCTGCCCCTAAAGCTGTTACTAAATCGAAATTCGAACTACTACAAATGGCTGTGACAGTCGCCCCGAAGTATTTAGCAAGCTGTACGGCAGCTGTCCCTACTGACCCAGAGGCGCCGTATATAAGTACTCGTTGCCCTTTTTTTATCTGTCCTTTTCTAAGGAAGTGCAATGCTGAAGTTCCGCCAAAAGGAATAACGGCAGCTTCTTCATATGTCACATTGGTAGGTTTTAATGCTATTAATCCACTTTCATGCACGCATGTGTATTCCGCATAACCACCAAGGTTTAGTTCTGTTAATGCAAAAACTGGATCTCCTTTTTTAAATTGTGTTACATCTGATCCAATGTCTTCGATTTCACCGGATAACTCTACGCCAAGTATAGGTTTTCTCGGTTTTCTGAAACCTAATATGATCCGCATAGGAATCCAAAATAAGAGGGGGCTATTAAAGCCACGTATTCTACAATCTCCAGTCGATACACTTGTTGCGTGAATTTTAACTAATACTTCATTTTTCTTAGGTTTAGGCTTTTCTATATTGTGAAGCTGGAGAACATTAGGTGGTCCATACTTTGTGCAAATAATAGCTTTCATAATGACCTCCTGAAATGAGTTGTTATTATTTACATCATATTTAAACTTTTTCTCAAACATGTTGCTATATAGGAAATAAATTTAAAGAAGAATATTACGAATTATATAGATTTCATAGGAAAAGAGATGATATTATTTTTGGGAAGGAGGGGACGTTATGAAAAAATTTATTTTAATTTCAAGTTTAGTACTTGCAGTCGGTCTAGGAGTAGGGTGTAGTAATGAGAAAACAAAAAAGACTGATGAGCCGAAAAAAGAAGCTGTGCAGAAAGAAAAGGAATTAACAGCGAAGGATGTTTTCAATAAAGCGAATGAAGCTTTTAAAAACGAAGAAAATGTAACGATGACATATGATGTGGGAATAAAGGCTGAAGGAACAGAGATGAATGTAATAAAGGCCAAAATGCAATTAGAGCCGAAGCAAAAAAATTCTCGTTCTGAAATGAATGTTTCTGGTACAGAGGTTGTTGTTTATGATGTGGGTGGCAAAATTGCTGGTCAGTTGAAAAATCCTAATACGGGTGAAGTGATGTCTGTACCAGAGGAACAATTAAATGCTAACGGAATGAATGCGACTCAAGGAATGGTAGATAATTTAGAGATTCCATCGGAAATTTTAAATAAAGTGAAGATGGAGAAAAGTGGAGATAATTATAAGCTGAAGTTTGCATTAAAAGGGCAAGAGACAGAGAGTATGTTAGCTAGTATGGATGAAAAGCAGAAACAAATGCTACAAGGCCAAAATGCAAAGATAGAAGAAATAGATGGGGAATATATTATTACAAAAGATTTTAAATATGAATCAGCAAAGATAGATATGGTTATGAGTAGCAATGGTGAGGATAAAGCGCACATTATTACGGATGCGAAGTTTACATCGTATGATAAATTTGATCCAATACAATTGCCAGCAGCAAAGTAATCACTGTCAAGAGAGGTACCTGAAAGAACGGGTATCTCTTTTTGTTGCTAATAAGGAGAGTGTCCTTTGAAAAAAAGAAAGATAGTAGTGGTCATTGTCGCATATACGGTTTTGCTTGCAACGTCTGTACATACGTATAAAAAACAAATTGATCATCCTATTATGAGTGATGTAGGTAAATTGCTTCCGACAAAAATAAAACGTGTTGAAAGTGCTACGGAAGAGCACTCGTTAATAAAATTAGTGCGAGATGCAAAAGTTTCAGGAGAGAAAATTTCCATTGCAGGCATGCAACATAGCCAAGGAGGACAGACATATTATCCGAATGGCACGATGCTCGATATGAAAGGATATAATAAAATATTAGAATTCGATCCAGAGAAGAAGCGTATTACAGTTCAAAGTGGTGTCACGTGGAATGATATTCAGAAGAAAATAAATCCATATGGCCTTGCGGTACAGGTCATGCAGTCTCAAAATATTTTTACTGTTGGTGGTTCATTAAGTGTAAATGTACATGGGCGTGATATTCGTCATGAGGCACTAATTGATACAGTAGATTCATTTAGATTGTTAATGGCAGATGGCACGGTACGTAATGTAAGTAGAGAAGAAAATGCAGAGTTATTTCCATATGTCATTGGGGGTTACGGTTTATTTGGAGTTATTTTAGATGTGACGCTGAAGTTAACAGATGATGAATTATATGAAATGCACACGAGAATGATAGATTATAAAGAATACGCATCTTATTTCAAAGAGAAAGTGAAAAGAGATGAGAATGTTCGTATGCACTTAGCGCGTATTTCTGTTGCTCCAAATTCATTTTTAAAAGAGATGTATGTGACGGATTATACTTTGGCACAAAATCAAAATATGAGAGAAGAGTACAGTGAATTAAAGGAAGAAAATATTATAGCTGCACCTAAATTTTTACTTGGGTTATCACGTTATAGTGATTGGGGAAAGAATACATTTTGGGATATACAAAGAGGTTATTTTGAACGTACAGATGGAAAGTATGAGACGCGTAATAATGTTATGAGATCAGATAGTGCTTTTATGGAATATGAAAATCCAAATAGGACCGAAGTGTTACAAGAATACTTTGTACCTATAGATGCTTTCACGGAGTATATAGATGATTTACGTAACGCATTAAATGAAGAAGAGTTTAATTTACTCAACATTACGATTCGTTACGTGGAAAAGAATGAAAATGCAGTTTTGTCCTATGCGAAAGATGATATGTTTGCGCTGGTTCTTTTGATTAACCAGGGACGCTCAGAGAGTGAGATAAAGAAAACAGAGGATGTCATTCGGAAGATGATTGATGTTACTTTAAAGCATAACGGTAGTTACTATTTGCCGTACTATTCTTATCCAACGAAAGAGCAGTTAAAAAGGGCATATCCTCGTATTGAAGAATTTCTCAAGAAAAAGAAGGAAGTAGATTCAGAAGAGAGATTTGTTAATTTATTTTATAGGGAGTATACGAAATGACATATAGAAGATTTGTGGCTTCGCAAAGTATTATCATGATGGCAGGAAGTATGGTATTTCCTTTTTATATATTATTACTTCGAAACGTTGGAAATAGCTTCTCGCAATTTGGCTGGGCGTATGGCTTATTTGCTTTAACATCAGCACTTGTATATCCACTAGTGGGAAAGGTATCTGATCAAGTAGGTGATAAAAAATTATTAATCATATACGCTTGGTCCATGGCAATCTTAATGCTTTGCTTTCCGATTGCCACGGAAGTATGGCATGTGTATATTCTTCAAATTGTAATGGGAGTTTTAGGTGCTGTGCAGCGTAATACTGAGAAGACTTCATTAGCACGAAAGGTTGCGCAGGAAAAGGCTGGTTATGAGATTGGAAAATACCATGTGTGGACATCCATTGGCGGAGCAGTAGCGGTTATTGCCACGGGATATTTAGTAGATTTCTTTACGATTGGTACAATTTTTTATATTGCATCTATTCTATATGTAGTGAGCGGGATTGTATTAAGTAGTAAAAAAATATAACTATTCCTATTTTCACCTTAATACCCTTTATTTGTTATACTAAAAGGGAATACAAAAGAAAAGGGGACAGTGCCTTTGATGAAATTTGTAGTTTTAGCTATTCTTACTTTGTTTTTGATTCCATGGACAAGAAGTAGTAGTAAGCTTCGAGCAGTGGATAAGAAGGGAGATAAGAAGGTTGTAAAGGGTAAGAAATCATCTATTTTAGTTATTCCTGTTTTATTTTGGATAGGTATTGCAATCTATGAATACTTTTGGCTAATTGATGATCGAGTAGATTCGATTCTTACTCATTATTCTGTTGCAGTAGCAATTTTAATTGGGCTTGTTTTATTTTCACAAGATCAAATAGGGAAATTAGAAGGTACATTAAAAGGACTTCTAATGTTTATTTTACTCGCAAGTTACGGCTACTTTGGTTATTTGCACGATATAGTAATCTCGCAAAAGAAATATGATTCTGTTGTTAAGATAGAGAAAGATATTTCAGAGCCATTTACTGAAAATGACCAGCCGTTTACAGTGCCGCCAAAGACAGCGGAGAATAAGATGAAAAAAGTATTTGGTGATATTCCGAAAGTAGCTTATTTTGAGCTAGGAGAATTAACGCCACAAATGGTAAACGGCGAAGCTTTATATGTAGCGCCGATTGAAGTTTCAGGATTTTTTAAAGCGCGTAAAGCTGAGACAATTCCAGGGTATGTAACGATGTCAGGTACGAATCCTGATGCGGAAGCGAAACTGCACCTCGGTTATAAAATGAAATATGTGCCAAGCATGTTTTTTGGTAATAATTTAGAGCGTGTGGTAAGGCAAGCAGAACCAAATTTAATCTTTAAAGGAAAACCTAAATTTGAGGTTGATGATAAAGGAAAACCATATTATACAATGACGTATGGTGAATTTATTTCAGGAAGATCTGGATTTGAGGTAGAAGGTGTTGTCGTAGTAGATGCACAAACAGGTGAAGTGAAAAGATATGATAAAGGAAAGGCACCTAAATTTGTTGATGGTGTATTAAATCATGAGACTGCATCTACGTTAAATACGTACTTTGGTAAATATATTCACGGATTTTGGAATACGAAATTCTCACAAACAGATATGAAAATTCCGACTGAGTGGGGAACGAAAGAAGGCGTGACCCCGATCTTTGGTAAAGATGGAACACTGTATTATTTTACAGACTTTACTTCTCCAAAAGAAGGAGTAGATTCAGCCCTAGGCTATTCATTAGTAGATGCACGCACAGGCAAGCTATATTACTATAATGGAAAAGAAGTGAAGGGGATTATGGATGGTTCAGCAGCTACAGAAGTAGTAGATAATTCCTTTAAGAGAGAGAAATGGCATGGGACAATGCCTGTCATTTATAACGTATACGGTAAACCAGCTTGGATTATTCCGGTTGTTGATGACGGAGGCCTAGTACGTGCACATACAGTTGTATATGCTGCTAATGCAAAAATATTCGCGACAGGTTCTTCGCAGAAAGAAGCGCTTGAGAATTATAAAAACGTAATGAGCGGTAATGGTGATACATTTAGACCAACCTCAACAGGAAAAGAAGCGCAAAAAGAAGGTATTGTACAACGTGTATATAAAGAAAAATCAGGTGAAAATACAATCGTGTACGTACTTTTAGAGAATGAACAAAAGGTATTTATGATACCAGTGAAGAAATTCCCGTATGCTATGTTTACAGAAGTAGGAGACCCAATTCAAATTACATATTTAGATACAGGAGAGACGATGGCCTCGGTATCTAAATTTGCGAATAGCAATGTGAAAAAGTAAAGCGATAGAATTTCTATCGCTTTTTTTACATTATGAAAGAGGAAAATGCGCTGTACTTGACGTATGTTTATGATGTAACTATAATTGTTACGATTCAGTGTGTATAGGAAAGGGTGAATTGAAAAAGTGAATGAAGTTAATCACGAAATATATAAACCTGTAAAGGCAAACAGGTTATGGATGATTCTTGTATTAGGAACACTTACGGCGATTGGGCCATTATCTATTGATATGTATTTGCCTTCATTACCGAAGTTAACGGATGATTTGCAAACAGGTGCATCCCTAGCGCAGCTTACATTAACAGCTTGTTTGCTTGGGCTGTCAGTAGGACAATTATTTGTTGGCTCAATTAGCGATATTTACGGAAGACGCAAACCACTTATTATTGCTCTTATTATTTATGTTGCTTCTTCTTTACTTTGTGCTGTTGCGCCATCTATTTGGACATTAGTATTATTGCGCTTCCTACAAGGAGCTTCAGGATCAGCCGGGATTGTTATATCACGTGCAATGGTACGTGATATGTACTCAGGTTCTGAAATGACGAAGTTTTTCTCACTGCTTATGTTAGTAAACGGAGCAGCACCTATTTTGGCACCGATTATTGGGGGGCAATTATTACAGTTTACAACGTGGCGCGGTGTTTTCATCGTTCTTGGAGCAATTAGCGTATTCATGTTAATCTCAGCTACTTTTGTATTGCGTGAAACATTACCTCCTGAAGAAAGAGAAACGGGTGGTTTGTCAGGGACTTTGGCGACGTACGGAAAATTGTTAAAGGACCGTCTGTTTATGGGATATGCATTGTCACAAGGATTAGTAACAGCGGCAATGTTTGCATACATTTCGGGCTCACCATTTGTGTTGCAGAACATATACGGAGCATCACCACAGCAATTTAGTTTATTCTTTGCGATTAACGGCATCGGTATTATTATTGCTAGTCAGGTAACGGGTCGTTTAGCGGGGAAAGTGAATGAGAAGACATTATTTGTTGCTGGTATTATTATCGCAGCTGTTGGTGGCCTATCTTTACTACTGACAATCGTACTAGGAATAGGTTTAATCGGTGTTTTATGTTCGTTATTCCTTGTTGTATCAAGTGTCGGGGTTGTATCAACAACTGGGTTCTCATTAGCGATGAGAAATCAGAAGCAAGCTGCAGGAACAGCGTCAGCTTTATTAGGCTTATTACAGTTCATTTCAGGAGCGCTTGTCGCTCCGCTAGTAGGTATTGGTGGGAGTAATACAGCGTTACCGATGGGTGTTGTTATTGCGCTTTGTGAAGTAGGAGCAGTATTATGTTATCTATTTATGGCCAGAAGAAGTGAGAAGCAGTTTGAACTGCAACAAAGACAAAATTTAGAGGCTTAACAAAAAAGAACTGATTCAAAGGGAATGTTTGAATCAGTTCTTTTTTTCATTTCTTTGAAATACCTCATACATATTATTCATGATCGTATCATATAAAACAGCAAGTTTATCCCACACCCAGCGATTACTATCGACTTCTTTTTCTCCACAGTCGATAATATCGGTATGGTCAGTAATTTTATACGCTTTTTTAACGATAATAGGAGCAATCTTCGGTATACGTGGGATTTCCTTTAAGGTATCTGCAAAGTTTCCAATGTAGACATGACCGATGATTTCGATTGTTAATGATCTATCCGATATATTTAGCACGGTATGAAATTGATTTGTATGTTGTTGTTTTAAATATTGAGCTAACTTAAATGGAGCATGCTTCTTCTTTAATACGCGGCGAAGGCTCTCTGTATTTTCGATATGAAGTGATTTTTCGCGAATAAGGACACGAATATCTTCTCCCATAAAAGGCATTGTGTTGTACATAGATGATTCTCCTTAAAACCTTACATATGTTTGCGTTATGCATATGTAAGTCTAGCATGGTTTGTTCTTTATGTGTGCTTACAGTTTTGTAAGGTGATGTAGTAAATAAAGCATTGCAAAAGTTATTTGTATAAAGTGACGATACTGTGACAAACATGTTGGTATATATATTACGATGTCGTCTTAAGTGTAAAAAGTAGGGCGTTCTCGGTATAATAACAAGTGGAGATAAAAGAAACTATAATGAGTAATAGCTGTAGATAAAAGGAGAAGAAGAGATGAAGAAGGTTTTGGGTATTGCTGTAATGGGAAGTATGATCCTTCTAGCAGGATGTAATGGAAATAAAGATACGAAAGAACCGAAAGAAAAGGTAGAGCAATCTACTGAACAAACAGAAGAGATGAAAGAATACCTTGCAGTACATGAAAAATACGATATAAAAATGAATAAAGAAATTAATAAAGCACTGCAGTTATTTGAAGTGGCAAAAGAAAAGGGCGGTAAGGAAATAACGAATGCTACATATAAAGAAGACGTGCAAAAGGTAACAACGAGCATGTTAGAAGATATTGATCATATACGTAAAGAAATTCGTGTTCCGAAGTCGAAAGAGCAAGAACATGAGGTATATATTGGTTTCTTGAATGAATCAGAACAAGCG
This sequence comes from Bacillus sp. AR8-1, assembly GCF_008042345.1. Taxonomy (NCBI): domain Bacteria; kingdom Bacillati; phylum Bacillota; class Bacilli; order Caryophanales; family Bacillaceae; genus Bacillus; species Bacillus sp. AR8-1. The sequence continues at coordinate 61,863 of NZ_QNUB01000031.1, read as the reverse complement.
ATGAAAAAATTACAGAAGTTAGCTAAAGAAGAAGATTCATCGTTGATTCGTGATATAGAAATTAATTTTGCAACAGCATCGACATACTATAAACGTTTTCAAGCAGAAACGAAAAAATAACCTTGCCTGTGCAGGGTTATTTTTTCTTCTTGCCATCTCCGTCTTCATCCTCAGATACTAATATTTTCTGTTCTTCGTGAAATTCGGAAATAGTTTGCCCGGTAATATTATCGAAAGGAGTATAAAAAGAAGTAATACGTTTCTTTTTAATAAAGAGTTTATAGGAGCCGATGATGACAAGTATAACGATTGTTAAGGGTAATCCTATAGTAGCAAGAAGTAAGGGGTCCATCTTATAACTCCTTTAACATTATTTCTTTTTATTATAAGCCGAAAGCTGTAATTTCGATAAATGAATTAAAAACTGATTTTTCTAAATTTATCCAATTTGATTGACTTTTCAATTTTTCAGAATTATAATTCGAAATATACAATTTGAACCAAATAATAATATAGCAATTTACTTATCCAGAGAGGTAGAGGGACTGGCCCTATGACACCTCAGCAGCGGGTTCTGTAATAGGAACACCGTGCTAATTCCAGCAAGCAAGTCTTGAAAGATAAGTGATGGGCCTTTGTTTGTTAAGCCTTGATCTTATTTTTTAAGATCAAGGCTTTTTGTATTCTAAAAAGAGAAAAGGGAGTAATGGAAAAGTACATTCATAAAACAAAGTAAATTCATGTGTTTAGGGGGTTATTGAAGTGTATGTAATTAAAAAATTATCGGTTATGGTGTTCACACTATGGGTTATTACGACAGTGACATTTCTAATTATGCATATTATTCCGGGAGATCCATTTTCATCAGATGCAAAAATCTTTCCTGAAGAAGTGATCCAAAACATGAGAGCGAAGTATCACCTTGATGAACCGTTATGGAATCAATATGTTGCTTATTTAGACGGTGTAGTTCATTTTGATTTTGGTGAATCTGTTCAATCAACCGGGCAAGGTGTATCAGAAATTATAACAACTGGCTTTGGTCCATCAGCAATTATTGGTCTACAAGCACTTGTTATTTCATTGTTAGTAGGAATTGCGGCAGGGACATTTGCTGCTCTATATCATGGGAGAGTGATTGACTATAGTGTGAGTTTGCTCGCAATTTTAGGTATTTCTATTCCAAGTTTTATTTTAGCACCACTATTTATACAAGTATTCGCTATCCAATTTGAGTTTTTACCAGTAGCCTCTTGGGGAACATTCGAACATACGGTATTGCCATCTTTTGCATTAGCGTTAGGGCCAATCGCAGTTATTACAAGGTTTGTTCGTTCTAATATGATCGAAGTACTGCAGAGTGATTATATTAAGCTAGCAAGAGCAAAAGGTATACCAATTAAGAAGATTATTATAAGACACGCTCTTCGAAATGCGATTGTTCCAGTACTTACATTTGTTGGACCGTTAATGGCTGGACTCTTAACAGGGACTTTCGTTATTGAAAAAATCTTTTCAATTCCTGGCCTAGGAAAATATTTTGTAGATAGTATTTTTAACCGAGACTATCCGGTGATTATGGGAACAACGATTTTCTATAGTGCATTATTAATTGCTTGTATTTTCATTACAGATATTATTCATCGCATTGTTGATCCACGTATTCGTTCTATTACGTAAGGAGGAGGGTATTTAGATGGGAGCTTATGAGATTAATGAACAGTTATTAACGAAAGAAGAGAAAAAAGAATTAACGATAAATAAAAATCAGCAAACAATTAGCAGAAAGAAAGAAGTGTTTCGTAAGTTTGTATCGAATCCAATCGCAGTTTTAGGATCAGTGACGTTATTACTCATTATTGTTTTCTCGCTTGTTGGTGAAAGTTTAACGCCATTTACTGCGAGTGAACAAGTAAAAGAGGCCACAAACTTACCGCCGAGTAGTGAACATTGGTTTGGAACAGATGATCTAGGGAGAGATATTTGGGCACGTACTTGGGCTGGTGGGAAGATTTCACTAACAGTTGGATTAGTAGCAGCTGCCCTCGATATAGGTCTTGGTGTACTGATTGGTGGATTTAGTGGATATGTGAGAGGACGTAATCGCCTTGGAACGTTAATTGATGAGTGGATTATAAGAGGAATTGAAGTATTATACGGCATCCCATATTTATTAATTGTTATTTTATTATTAATTGTTATGAAACCAGGTCTTTTTACCATTATCATCGCCCTTGCATTAACAGGATGGATTGGTATGGCACGTCTCGTTAGGGCGCAAGTTTTATCTTTAAAACAAAGAGAGTTTGTTATTGCAGCGGAGCGATTAGGTACATCACATATGAAAATTATATACGGGCATTTAATTCCGAACTTAACAGGGATTATTATCGTGAATTTATCATTTACAATTCCAGCAGCTATTTTCTCAGAATCATTTTTAAGCTTTATCGGACTAGGAGTGCAATCACCGGCAGCAAGCTGGGGGACGATGACGAATGATGCACTTGGGACATTATTGAGCGGAGAATGGTGGCAGCTATTCTTCCCAGCAATCATGATTGCTCTCATTATGTTCGCATTTAATGCAATTGGTGATGGTTTGCAAGATGCGATTGATCCAAAAATCGTCAAACGGAATCGAAAGGAGAAAAAACATGGCACAAATCTTATCTTTAGAAAACGTAACGTTAGCCGTTGAAAAAGAGAATAGTAAGCAAGCGATTGTGAAACATGTTTCCTTTTCTATTAACGAAGGTGAAATAGTTGCGCTTGTAGGAGAAAGTGGCTCAGGAAAAAGTGTCACAGCACAATCCATTATCGGCTTGAATCAAGAATCAATTCATATCGATGATGGGAATATAGCTTTCCAAGCAAAGGAATTAACGAATTTACAAGAGTCAGAATGGAATCAAATTCGCGGAAAAGATATTTCCTTTATATTTCAAGATCCGCTTTCATCTTTAAACCCAACGATGAAGGTAGGCAAACAAATTACAGAAGTAGTTTTGCAACATGGGAAAAAATCGAAAAGAGAAGCAAAGGAAATTGCGATTAACTTGTTAACAGATTTAGGGATACATGAAGCAGAGAAACGCTTTGAACAGTACCCACATCAATTAAGCGGAGGTATGAGGCAGCGTATTTGTTTAGCAATTGCGTTTGCTTGTCACCCAAAGCTTGTAATTGCAGACGAGCCGACAACAGCGTTAGATGTAACGATTCAGAAACAAATTATGGGGCTATTAAAAGAAAGAAAAGAAAAACAAAATACGAGTATTTTATTAATTACACATGATTTGGCACTTGTACGTGAAGTAGCTGATCGAGTAGTTGTTATGTATGGGGGACGTGTCGTTGAAAAAGGAACGATACAGGAGGTAATAGGTTCTCCTAAACATCCATATACGAAAAGTTTATTACAAGCAATTCCGAATATGGATGATTCCGAAAAGGTATTACGTGCTATAGAAGGAACGACACCTTCCATTGAAACATTAAATAGCTTTGGTTGTCCTTTTGTAAATCGTTGTCCAGTAGCGATAAAAGAATGTATTCATCGTTTTCCAGAGAGAACCACATATTCTAAGGAGCATAGTTCACATTGTTGGCAACATGTTCTAGAGCATAATAAAGCGAAATCAAAAGAGAAGGTGAATGCCTCATGACGACAGATTTAATTACTATAAAGCAAGTAACGAAAACGTATGGAAGTAAAAGTAAAGAAATCACAGCGTTAAAAGACATATCACTTTCTATTCCGAAAGGAACAACACTTGGCATTATTGGTGAAAGTGGTTCAGGAAAAACAACACTTGGAAAGCTCATAGCAGGGATTGAGAGTCCAACGTCTGGTGAAATTGATTATAACGGTCAAGTCGTTCACAAGCTGAAATCAGCTCATAGGCGAGATTTTTTACAGAAAGTACAGTTCATTTTTCAAGATTCCACAGCAGCATTAAATCCGCGCTGGAAAGTACGCGATAGCGTAACGGAAGGTTATATTTCATTCGGTTTAGGTGATAAAGGATTAAAGGATAAAGTAGCAGGTGATGCGCTAGAACGTTTGGGATTAGATAGACGATATATCGATCGCTATCCGCACGAATTTAGCGGAGGACAACGTCAACGAATTGCTATTGCAAGAGCGTTATTGTGTGAGCCAGAAGTATTGATTCTTGATGAACCAATTTCAGCATTAGATGTTTCATTGCAAATTCAAATTGTACATCTGCTGCAAAAAATTCAAAAGGAACAAGGCTATACATATTTATTTATCGCACATGATTTGCCGATGGTTCACTATTTATGTGAAAAAGTGGCTGTCTTATATAAAGGAGAACTTGTTGAATTTGGAAATACGGACGAAGTGTTCCGTAATCCACAACATTCTTATACAAAAACATTGTTAGCATCAACACCAAAAATTTCGGGTTAAAGGAGAATGTAGGATGAAGAAGTTTTTACTGTTTATCATTATGACTGTTTTAGCGATTACTTCGGTCGCTTGCGGTAAGAAAGAGACGCAAAAGGCGAGTGCTGGTAAGGGAGAAGGCGATCGATTAGTAACGAATATTAGTAGTGATCCATACACACTTGATTCTGCTATTGCAACAGATAGCACGTCAGGTTATATAATTGGGCAGTTGTTTTCAAGTTTATATACGCAAGATAGTGATGGGAAATATCAAAATGAATTAGCAGAGAAAGAAGAAGTAAATGCTGATGGAACTGAATATACAATCCATTTGAAGAAAGATATTAAATGGTCAGATGGTTCTCCGATTACGGCAAATGATTTTGAATTTGCATGGAAGCGATTATTAAATCCGAAAACGGGTTCTATGAATGCGACAGAAATGTATTTCATTAAAGGGGCAGAGGCATATAATACTGGAAAAGGTGAAGAGGGACAAGTTGGTATTCAAGTCGTTGATCCTCAAACATTAAAGGTAACTCTTGAACATCCAGTTGCTTCTATTAAACAGAAATTAGCAAGCTCATTATTTATTCCATTAGCTAAAAAGTCGATTGATGATAATAATAAATTAAAAACAGATCCAAAAGAGTTAATTACGAATGGACCATTCAAGTTAAAAGAGTGGAAGCATAACCAGGCTATTACAGTACAAAAAAATAAAGAATACTACGATAAAAAGGTAACATTAAAAGAAATTGAGTTTCGTATTATTCCAGACTCTAAAACAGCGTATCAATTATTTAAATCAAAAGAATTAGATTTACTAAGTGGTTTACCACAAGAGATGATTGAAAAAGAAAAAGGAAATAAAGAATATAAGCGTGTTGCAGGATTCTCATCTTATATTTATTCGTTTAACGTAGAAAAAGAGCCATTCACAAATGCGAAGGTACGTAAAGCATTTTCATTAGCGGTTGATCGTAAATTTATCGTTGAAAAACTGTATAAAAATAATGCGCAAGAAGCATATGCATTCGTTCCAGAAGGAGCAAAAACACAAAGTGGTCGTGATTTCCGTAAAGAAAAAGGTGATTACGTTAAATTTGATCCAGCAGAAGCGAAAAAATTATTAGAAGAAGGTATGAAAGAACAAGGGTGGTCTACATTACCTGAAGTAACATTAAAATTCACTACAGATACACAACATAAAAAAGTAGCAGAAGCAATGCAAGAAATGTTTAAGAAAAATCTTGGCGTAGATATTAAATTAGAAAATAAAGAGTGGAAGAGTTACATCGACACATACAAGCAAAGTGATTTCCAATTAGCTTATATGGGATGGGGCGGCTCTTTATTAGATCCAATTACTAAACTAGATTTATATGCAGGTGATGGTCCGAATAACTATGCAAAATGGCATAATAAAGAATTTGACGCTTTAGTAAAAGAAGCAAAAGTTGAACAAAACGAAGATAAGCGTTTTGACTTATTGCATAAAGCGGAAGATATTATGTTTACAGATTCACCATTAATCCCAATTATTTTCCCAAGTGCTTCATATTTACAAAAACCATCAGTATCTGGTGTCCAATTCATTATCGGTTCTAGTCCAGAACTAAGATACGCAAAAATTAAAAAATAAAGAAGTAGGCAATCGCCTACTTCTTTATTTTATTTCTCTTTTGTATTCTTTTTTCGTTCCATCAGAGAAGACAACTTCTAAATCAAATTTTTGATAGTCTTTATCAAGTTTGAACACGTTCACTACTTGATCGATTACTTCTTGGTCAGCAGTATCTTTATCAAATTTTAACTCTTGTAGAAGTGGGCTTAATTTTGTAATAGCCTCGTCTCCTGTTAATTTTACATCTGCTTTATGATCTTCAATTTTTGCTTCCATTTTCTTATCAGCTGCTACATTTTTATAGTCTGCTTCGTAGTCTTTCTTTGTATCTTGGTAGTCTGCCTTTAAATCGAATTCATTGAAGTTTAGTTTTAAATCTGCAGGAGCCTCATTTTTTGCTTCTTCAGTCGTCTTTTTATTAGAAGTTGTGTCTTCTTTTGCAGGAGCTTTACATCCTGTTAATGCAGGTACTAGCATAAGAGCTAATAAAACTGATAGTAGAATTCTCATTATAAATTCCTCCTTATGTAAATTCGTTCTATACAAGTTTTTCCCAAAAACATGTAATTATGTATGTGTTGAAAATAAATTATTATCCTGTAGTCACAAGGGCTCATCCGCAATTTAAATAAAAAATGATTTGTATGTATATGGTAAATTGAAGTTGTGAGGAGGTACTGAAATGCTTTCTAAAACGTATCAAACGATCGGTCAATTATTTCAAGCAACATATGCAGCAAATGGCTATTATACAATAATATTCGGAGGAGTTAGTTTAGAGAGAAATATTATTTCATTATTAGTTATTGTATTGGTTACACAATTAGTAGCAGTGACGACTTTAGCTATAAAAGGAATGGTAAAGGGAAGAGGAAGCTCTGTAGTTAAAGTTGTATAAAAGTAAAAAGGTATCCTTCGTAGGATACCTTTTTACTTTTGTTATTTTGCAACTTCTGTCCACTTGTAGTTAAATTCACCGCCGAAGTCAGTCGTTACAAGTCCTTTAATGAAAGAGCGTTGTAAGTAAGAACGACCTTGTTGGTATAAAGGAGCGACAGCGCCGTCTTGTAATAGAATTTTTTCAGCTTGCTTCATTGCTTCAAAGCGTGCTTTTTCATCGCCAGCTAAATCTGTTTTCACTTTATGAATTAGCTCATCGTACTCTTTGTTAGAGTATTTATCGAAGTTATAAGCACTATCTGTTGTAAATAAATCTAAGAATGTAATTGGATCAGCGAAGTCAGGGCCCCAGCCGTCAATACCAATTTCATAGTCACCACTTAATAGTAGTTTCAACTGTTGTTTACGTGGTTGTGGTTTTAAATTCACTGTTAATCCATCTAGGTTTTTTTCTAATTCACCTTTTAAATATTCACCAGTCTTTTTAGCTAAAGCATTGTCACTTGTTAATAGTTCGATTGTTACTTTGTCAGTACCAAGTTCTTGTTTTGCTTTTTTCCAGTTTTCTTTCGCTGTTTTCACATCATCCTTGACTAGATTTCCATTTTCTTTACGGAAGTCATTGCCTTCTGGACTCTTTGCAAATTTCGCAGGAACCATTCCTTCAGCTGGAATAGCACCGTTATTTAAAATTGTTTCTACGTAAGCCTTTTTATTCATTGCGCCGTTAATAGCAAGGCGTGCATGTTGATTTTTTAATGTTTCATTTTTCTGATTTAGTCGTAAGAATTGAATGCCGACTTCAGCGCGTTCCTTGAAGTTTGGATCGCTCTTATATTTATCAACAAACTCTGCAGTTAAAGCAACGCGATCAATTTGTCCTGAATCATATAAGTTCACTTCTGTAGACTTATCTTTAACGACATTGAAGTTGATTTCTTCTAATTTTACCGTTTTAGCATCCCAATAGTTAGGGTTTTTCTTCAATTGGAAACTTTGTTCGTGTTTCCAGTTATCTAATGTGAAAGCACCGTTGTAAATTAAATGATTTGTTTCTAAACCGTATTTATCGCCCTGAGACTTTAAGTACTCTTCATTAATTGGCAAGAATGTTGAGAATGTCGTTAAGCTTAAGAAGTAAGGAACAGGACGGTCTAGTTGTACTTCTAACGTTTTGTCATCAACAGCTTTGACCCCTAGTTGATCAATTGGTAATTGTTTTTGGTTTATTTGTTTCGCATTCTGTACATCGAAGAATAAGAATGCGTATTCAGCTGCTGTATCAGGATTTACGGCACGTTGCCAAGCAAAGACGAAGTCCTTTGCTGTAACAGGAGTACCGTTTGACCATTTTGAATCACGCAGATGGAATGTATATTTTGTTTTATCGGGACTAATGTCAACCGACTCAGCAACACCAGGAATCGGTTTATTATCTTCTCCCATTGCATATAAACCTTCAAAAACATTGCGCATTACATTCATGGATTCCCCATCCGTTGCTTTTGCAACATCCATTGTTGGAATTTCTGAAGCGAATGATAAGTTAATTGCTTGTTTATCAGGTACTTTATCGTTTGCTTTCGCTCCGCCTGCATTATCTTTATTTCCCCCGCAAGCAGTTAGTAATAGACTTGCCCCTAAAACAGATGCAACAACAGGTACAACTTTTTTCTTCATTGTTCGTTCCTCCCTAAATGTGTTGTTCGTAACGTCATAATGTCCATGTCTTGAAGTAGCTATAGAAGGAGATAGAACCTATTATAAATATTTGTTTATAGGTGATCAGGTGTTCTATATGTATATACATGTTGAGCTATAATCTATCGTTATATGTTTCAACTTAGTAGACATTATATTTTGATGGTGAAATATTTTGTTTCTTTGATTATTTAGAATATTAACACTGGAAAGAACTATATGTCAATAATAAAAATAGAATGTTAATTTCTTAGAATAATATGTTAAAAAAGTAGATTCTTTTGTGTGAGAGAACCTACTTTTAATATATTTTGCTAAAAAAACAATTGGTGTGGGCTAATAATAAGTGGGGATGAAGAACCCCCACTTATTACGGTTTTACTTTATTTTTCAATTTTTGCCCACTTGAAGTTTAATTGACCCGCAAAGTCTACTTGCACAATTCCTTTCACATAAGAACGTTCTAAATAAGATTCGCCTTTTTGGTAAAGAGGAGCGATAACAGAGTCTTTAAATAATATTTTCTCGGATTCTAGTAATGCTTCCCAGCGAGCTTTTTCATCACCAGCTAAAGTTGTTTTCACTTTTGCTATTGTTTCATCGAATTCCTTATTAGAGTAATGATCTAAGTTATAAGGGTTATTCGTTGTAAATAGCTCAAGGAATGTAATTGGATCCGCAAAGTCAGGGCTCCAGCCGTCAATTCCGATTTCGTAGTCACCTTTTAATAAAAGCGAAACTTGTTGCTTACGCGGTTGCGGTTTTATATTTACTGTTAATCCATCTAGATTCTTTTCTAGTTGCCCTTTTAAGAATTCACCAGTTTTCTTATCAAGGTCAGCATCACTCGTTAATAATTCTAATGTTATCTTTTCAGAACCAAGCTCTTGTTTAGCTTTTTTCCATAATTCTTGTGCAGATTTTGTATCAACTTTTGTTAAATCGCCGTTTGCAGTACGGAAGTCTTTTCCTTCAGGTCCTTTTGCAAAGTTTTTTGGAACGAGACCAAATGTTGGTGTAGAGCCATCATTTAATAACGTATTTACAAAGGATTTTCTATCAATTGTTTGATCGATTGCTTGGCGTGCAGAAACGTTTTGAAGTACTTTGTTTTGTTGATTCATGCGTAAAAATTGTACGCCTACATTTGGACGTTCTTTAAAGTTAGCATCTTTTTTATATTTATCAACGAAGTCAGATGTTAGTTTTATACGATCTAATTGTTTTGACTCGAATAAATTTACTTCTGTTGATTTTTCTTTTACGACGTTAAAATTGATTTCTTCTAGTTTGACAGTATCTTTATCCCAATAGGTAGGGTTCTTCTTAAATTTAAAGCTTTGTTCGTGCTTCCAATCGCTTAGTGTAAAAGCTCCATTGTACAAGATTGTATTATCTTCTAAAGCGTACTTATCACCTTGTGCTTTAAAGAATTCCTCGTTAATTGGTAGAAATGTTGGGAACGCTGTTAAGCTAATAAAATACGGAACAGGACGCTCCAATTCTACCTCAAACGTATGGTCATCAACTGCTTTTACACCAAGTTGGTCGGCTGGAAGTTCTTTGTTGTTAATTTTTGTTGCATTTTTAATATCAAAGAATAGAAATGCATATTCAGAGGCTGTTGCTGGATCTACGGCTCTCTGCCAAGCGAACACAAAATCTTTCGCTGTAACAGGAGTGCCGTTTGACCATTTTGAATCTCGCAAATGGAATGTGTATTTTGTTTTATCGCCACTTACTTCATGAGATTTTGCAACGCCAGGGAAAGGTTTGTTACCTTCACCAAGATTATACAAACCTTCAAATACGTTTCTCATTACTTGACCAGAATCAGTATCTGTAGCACGGGCCGTATCCATTGTTCGTATTTCAGTAGGTGAAGATAAATTTAAAACCTGTTTGCTAGGTGCCTCGTCTTTTGCATTTGCTCCGCTTGCTTCGTTTTTATAACTACCGCAACCAGTTAATAAAATACTTACTCCTACAACTGATGCAATACCGGGTACAAACTTCTTTTTCATTTGATTTTCCTCCTAAATAATTAAGTTTGGATGATGATGAGGGAAATGAAAAATAAAAAATCCCTCTTTTCATATTGAGAAAGAGGGATTTTTACGTACAAGTTATGCACCCGTATATAAACGAAGTCCCTCATTCTATCTTTCAAGCATAAAGCTTGCAGGAAGTGGCACAGTATTCAAAATGAACCTGCTGCCGAGGTTTCAAAGGGCCAGTCCCTCCACCTCTCTTGATACAATGAGTAAACGAATAAATTTTATTAATTTTTGTGTTTCTTTGATAATTCAAAATCTTACACCTTGAATAATGAAGTGTCAACCAAATGAAATATAGTTTAAATTTTCAGTTTTCTTAAACGAAAAAACCACTGCATATGGCAGTGGTTTTTCTACTAGAAGTTAAAGTTATCTGGATCTGGACCGACGCGACGATCTTCATTTAAAGCTTGAATTGCTTTCATATCATTAGCACTTAATTCAAAGTCGAAGATGTTTGCATTTTCAATAATGCGATGTTCTTTAATTGATTTAGGGATTGTTACAACTTCGTTTTGTAAATCCCAGCGTAAAATAATTTGCGCAGTTGATTTATTATATTTTGTCGCAATTTCTTGTAACGTTGGATTATCTAGTAGTTGTCCTTGCATTAATGGTGACCAAGCTTCAAGCTGGATATTATGTTCTTTACAGAATGCATGTAGCTCTTCTTGTGCTAAACGTGGGTGATATTCCACTTGGTTGACCATTGGCTTAATTTCAGCAATTTCAAATACGTCTTGTAAGTGGTGAATGTGGAAATTACTCACACCGATAGCGCGAACACGGCCATCTTTATAAAGTTTTTCTAATGCTTTCCATGATTCAGTATATTTCCCTTTTACAGGCCAATGTACTAAATATAAATCTAAATATTCTAGACCTAATTTCTCTAATGTAGTTTCAAATGCTTGAAGTGTTGTTTCATATCCTTGATTGCTATTCCATACTTTTGAGGTAATAAATAATTCTTCACGTGAAACACCGGATTCACGAATCGCTTGTCCAACGCCTTCTTCATTTTGATAGATTGCTGCAGTATCGATGCTGCGGTAGCCATTTTTAATTGCTGCTTTTACAGAATCAATTACTTCTGAACCATCTTCTACTTTAAAAACACCTAAACCAAACCAAGGCATTTTTACACCGTTATGTAATGTTGTATAATCTTTTAAACTTGTTAAAATCATATTATTTCCCCCTAGCTTTTTTGTTTGTTGCTTCTACTGCTTTTTGAATTGCCTCTGAAAAATTATATTCGTATAAAGTTTTGAGACCCTCAGCTGTGGAACCACCTGGCGTTGTTACTTGTTCGCGGAGGTTAGCTGGATTTTGCGTTTGCTCGAGCATAGAAGCAGAGCCAGAAATCATTTGAATGACAAGATGTTTTGCGGTTTCTTCATCGACTCCATAACTTTTTGTTGCTTCAATTAAGCTTTCAGCAAAGTAATAAAGGAAGGCTGGTGCACTTCCAGTAACTGCAGTAAGCTGATGAACTTCTTCCTCAGTACAAAGTTGCGAAGTACCAATACCTCTTAAAAGCAGTTGCAGGGTTTCTTGATGCATCTCGGTTACTGATTGTCCTATTGTATATAAGGAGATAGACTTTCCAATTTCAGCAGCTGTATTAGGCATAATCCAAGCAACAGGTGTGCCTTTTGGGAGTCTAGCTTCTAAATAAGATGGTCCAATGCCAGCTGCTACTGTTACGACAAGTTGATTTGATATTAACGGAGATAGCTCAGCTAATAATTCTTCATGAGCAGAAGGTGGCATTGCTAAAACAACCGTATCGACAGATGTAATATGCTGCTTCCAATCCGTTGTAATAGACACATTATATCGCCTTTGTAATTGTTCTAACTTTTCTACGTTGCTTCGGTTAGAGATAATAATTTCTTCGATGTACTCTTTGCTTGTTTTAAGTAATCCGGAAAATATAGCTTCTGCCATACGACCAGCACCAATAAATAAAATTCGATGTTTGTTAGGCATATCCTTTATTCCTTTCTAGTAGAGATATGTTATAAAAACGATATCATCTTTAAGAGAATTTTGTAAAAAGAAAAGACTTACCGTAGATGGAATGGATAATGAGAAGGCGGAAATTCATGGTAAAGGAAAGGGCTATTCCTTATACTGGTGATAGGGAATTTATTACACATCTGGGGAGAGATAAATATGGTTAGAAGTCCATTTTTTTACTTGTTTCTAGTATTATTTGTGTATTAGTTGGATTGTATATTCAATCGAGTTATATTGAAATTTTCGCATCAATTATGGGGATCATTAATGTTTGGTTATTAGCGAGAGAAAAAGTATCCAACTTTTTATTTGGCATGATTACTGTTGCGGTATTTCTATACATTTTTATTACACAAGGTTTATATGCAATGGCAGTATTAGCCGCTTTTCAATTTATATTTAATGTATATGGTTGGTATTATTGGATTGCATAAAGTGGGGAGGGAGAAGTAAAAGCAACAGTTCGTTTAGATTTGAAAGGGTGGACTTTTTATATAAGTTTTATTTTAGTTGCTTGGATTGGTTGGGGTTATTATCAAGTCCGTTATTTAGAGTCAACAAGTCCATATTTAGACGCTTTAAATGCCGTATTGGGACTAGTGGCTCAATTTATGTTAAGTCGAAAAATATTAGAAAACTGGCATTTATGGATTTTATATAACGTAGTTAGCATTGTAATTTATATTTCTACTGGTTTATACGTCATGCTAATATTAGCTATTATTAATCTCTTTATATGTGTAGCTGGTTTGCTAGAGTGGAAGAGCAATTATAAGGGGCAAGAACATACAAATAATTATATCTAGAAAATAATTAGAATTAAAAAACCCCTGAAGCATATATGCTTCAGGGGTTTACTAATAGAATATAAGATTAAGCTTTTGTCATACCAAGTAGTACAGCGCCGCCGATAATTAAAACACTACCTAGTGCAATAAAGATCAATTGACGTTTTGTTTTCTTTTCACCTAAGAATACAATCGCACCGAATGTTGAGATAACGATTCCAGTTTGAGATAATGGGAAGCTTGTTGCTACTCCAACACGTGGTAATGAAAGAAGTAAGAATAAGTTTCCAGTTCCCCATAGTAAACCAGATAAAGCATTACGGATTGCATATTTGTTAAATGGTTTATGTTTAGACGTCAGTACAACCGCACCAACAAACATACCAACTGCTTGTGGTAAAATAGCAGACCAACCATCGATATTATACCAACGAATAATAATTACATATACAAGATAGCCGAAAGTAGAAACAATTAAAGTAAGAAGTCCTTTTTTCAATTGTCCTGGTGGCTGAGCATTTTCTTTATCATCTAGTGATGTGAATACAACACCAACTACGATTAATAGGATTGCAATCGTTCCCAGAATAATCGTTGTAGTAGTAGTCCACTCACGGAAAGCGATAACCCCAAAGATAGAAGTTGCAACAAGTTGCATACCAGTAGAAATTGTTACGGTAGTTGAAACACCTAGTTTTTCAACTGTTTTTAATTGGTTTACTTGTCCTAAAGCCCAGAATAAACCTGAAATAAACCCAACAATTAAGACTGTCATTGTTAAAGCTGGTTGAGTAAATACATACATAATTGTTGCGAAGAATAGAGCACCGATTGTCATACCTACCGTTTGGCTATATGCACCACCGCCCATTTTTACGCTTACTAATAAGATGTTTCCCCATGCAATTGCAGGAAGAAGCGCTAATAAAATGTCCATTACAAGACTCCCTTCGGTTTGCTATACCAATATAGTTACATATCGTTCTAACGATCGGTAATGCCCCACTAATAGAGTAGAAGATTACCGATCGCTAAAACAGGATGAAGAATTCACGATATAAATGCGTTTTCATTTCTTCATTTTTTGAAACACCTCCATATAATAACAGGAAATTGCCTATTTTAGAAAGTGAATTCAAATAAAATGTATATTTAAATAAGAGGTAAAATTCAGTTATTTCCCGGTGGTATATTTTATTTCCTAAGAAATAAAGAAGCAGCTTCCAAAAAAGCTGCTTTAAGGGTTAGTAATTCTTTTGTTAATAAGCTGAATACATAGCAGAAATAGGAGTGACATACTAATAGTGATAACCACAAGTGTCCAGGCGAGTTGCATATTACTTGCGTCAATGGCCATGTAAATTGCAGTCGGGATTGTCTGTGTTTTACCAGGGATATTCCCGGCAAACATGAGTGTAGCACCAAATTCACCGAGCGCGCGGACAAAGCTCAAAATCATCCCGCTTAGTAATGCAGGAAATGCGAGCGGAAGTGTAACGTGCAGAAAAACTTGATATTCACTTGCGCCAAGGTCACGAGCACTTTCTTCAATTTGTACATTTGCGATAGAAAATCCCGTTTTCGCTGATTGATACATAAGCGGAAATGCAACAACTGTAGAAGCGATGATCGCAGCGGTAGATGTGAACATAATAGACTGCTGAAATAATGATTCAACCCACCTTCCGATCGGGCTGTTGTTTCCAAAGATGATAATGAGAAAGAAGCCGATAACAGTTGGTGGAAGTACCATTGGTAATAAAAATATGGTTTCTAATAGTACTTTATATCGCCATGAGGAGCGAGCTAGTGCTCGCCCGACAATCGTCCCTAAAATTGTAACGAGAATAGTGGCACACGCAGCTACTCTTAAAGATAGAAAGACAGGCGATATAATAGCATCAATGCTCATAGTAATTACGACAGGACTGTAAATCCATATTTCTTAAAGATAGATTGTGCATCTTTTGACTGCAAATACTCATAAAATGAAGTCGCCTCTTTCTTATGTTTAGATTCCTTTATAACACCTAAAGGATAGTGGATTGGCTCATGAGAAATAGCTGCTGCTGTTTCACCAATTTTTACTTTATCTGAAATGAGAGCATCTGTTTTGTATACGATACCAGCATCGACATTTCCTGTTTCTACATATGTTAACACTTGGCGAACATCTTTTGTAAATACGACTTTATTTTGAACATCATTCCAAAGGTTTTCGTGTGTTAGAGAAGCCTTTGCATATTTTCCAGCAGGTACAGATTCAGGTGTACCAAGTGCAATTTTTTTGATTTTCTCATCTTTTAAATCTTGAAATTTTGTAAGAGAACTATCTTTAGGGATGACTAGAACTAGTTCATTTCCAAGAAGATTTTTCCCTTCTTTTTCATTAATGAATCCTTTTTTTACAAGGGTTTGGAATTTATCTTCTGCTGCAGAGAAGAATAAATCAGCAGGTGCACCTTGTTCAATTTGTTGTTGAAGTGCTCCAGAAGCACCGAAGTTAAAAGAAAGTTTAATATTTGGTTCTTTTTCTTTATATTGTTTTTCAATTTCTTTTAATGCATCTTGTAAGCTTGCAGCAGCTGAGATAGTGAGTTCAACTGTTTTATCCTTTTTAGCAGCTGACTTTGTATGCTTTTCCCCACTTGTACAAGCAGTGCTAAATATAAGAAGGAAAGAAAGTATAAGTGCCCCGATGGAACGTAATGTAAATTTATTCATAAAAAAATCCCCTTTCGTTTTGACACATCTAATTATAACTAAATATAACTAAATATAACTAGTTATAATTGAATATAATTTGAACATATGTCTATTTTTAAAAAATAGGAGAAATATTCTTTTCTTTGTTACAATGAAAGGAGAAAGTGAGGAATCGTCTATGGATCATCATTCCTACACAACGGAAGAAGTAGCAAAGCGATTAAAAGTATCAAAATTAACTGTATACGACTTAATTAAAAAAGGAGAACTTCCTTCTTATAGAGTTGGTAGACAGATGCGCATTGATGCAGCAGATTTAGATCAATATATAAAGCAAATGAAAACAGGAAAGGTACAAGTTAATCCTGTAAAAAACGATGGTAGTAGTAACTTGAACACGTGTATTATTAGTGGTCAAGAACTAACGTTAGATATGTTAGCTAAACGTATAGAAAATCGTTTGCTAAGTTCTAATGTTTTAAGGGCGTATCAAGGTAGCTTAACAAGTTTAGTGAAAATGTATCAAGGAGAAGGAAGTATCGTTAGTTTGCATTTGTTTGATGGTGAAACGGGTACATATAATGTTCCTTATGTAAAACGCATTTTAGTAGGACAGCCATGTATTATGATTAATTTATTGTCCAGAAATGTAGGGTTTTATGTCCAAAAAGGAAATCCGAAGAAAATAAAGACATGGGCCGACATATCCGGATCCACTATAAAGTTTGTAAATCGAGAAAAGGGTTCTGGTATTAGAGTGTTAGTGGATGAACAATTACGAATCCAAAAATTAAATAAAGCTGATATTAGTGGATATGAATGGGAAGAATCGAATCATCTGGGTGTTGCCACGCAAGTTGCAAATGGAAAAGCTGATGTAGGAGTAGGTTCAGAAAAGTTTTCGCAAATTGTAAATGTGGACTTTATTCCAATCATGAAAGAACAGTATGATTTAGTAATTTTGAAGAATAAAGAAAATGAAGAGCTGATTGAAGTCGTGAAAGACATTCTGCAATCGGAAGAATTTCATAATGAATTAAATGCAATTGGCGGATATGATATTACGAAAACAGGTCAAATTATATATGAAACAAACTAAAAAGCTGCTTGTCTATAAGACGAGCAGCCTTTTCTATATAAAGGGGTTTGGGGAAACAAAGTGTTAAACAAGACCTTGAGCAAGTGTATAAATGAAAGCCGTAAGAAGAGTAGCTCCACTTGCAAGTCCGATAAAGTCCGATTTGTTGAAAGTAATGTTGTTCATTATAATCTCTCCTTATTTGTTTAATGTAGTTGCAACAGCTTTTGCATCGACAAGTGCGGATAGCACCATGCCCATTGTATTTAAAAATTTATTTGATTTCATATTGTTCATCATGCGTATCCGCTCCTTTTCGAATTGTTGTTGCCCTGCTTATGTCTTAATTATAGGGAATATGGCTACTTGCAACTATCGAATTAGCTTACGAAAGACTTACACTTTTGTAAGAAAAAAAGACATTCATGTAAGAATGTCTTTCACAGCATATTGATATGATGATGTTCTTCAATTGTTTTTAAAAAACTACGCATTGAATTCGTCATATAGCTATCTTTACGGCGTATGAAAACCGTTGAAATACTGCCGTATTTTTGAGGGATTGCATGACAATGTACCTTACCTGCTTTAGAAAGATGATGGACAGCAGACTGTGGTACGAGTGTAATTCCGAGGCCGAGTGCAACGCTGTTTAATATTGTCTCTAATATATTGAATTCCATAATTCTTTTTGGTAGCAAACCTTCGTCTTTCAGCCATCGTTCTAGTTTGGAACGGTATCCGCATCCTTGGTTAAAAACGAGTAGAGGCGTTGTTGTAAATTCTTCTATATGAAAAGCTTTATTTTGTGTTACAAGTACTAATTTTTCTGTACTAACATCGTATTGTTCGATTAGTGGATGTTTAATAGGACCTGATATAAAGGCACCATCTAATTGATGATCAAGTACTTCTCTAATTAATTCTTCTGTTAGACCCGCTTGTAATGATAAATCGACATTCGGATAGCTTTTATAGTAAGAAGATAAAATGGTAGGTAATGTACTTACTGTTTCTACTGTACCGATTTTTAATATACCGGAGGGTGTTTCACTATCTAAAAATACTTGTTTTAGTTCGTCGACATCTTGCAAAATTTTATTAACATAAACGAGCATTTTTCTTCCTTCAGCTGTTAAAGTCATTCCTCGTTTATGGCGGTAAAAGAGTGGGGTTTTTAATTCGTTTTCTAGTTGTTTAATACGTGCAGTTACATTTGATTGTACATAATTTAATTCCTTTGCTGCGTTACTTACACTACCCTGGTCGGCAACGCTTTTAAAGATTTGTAAGTCTCTTAATTCCATTTTGTAATCCCCCTTGATGTTAACTATCATTATAAATGATAGTTAACATCATTTTGAATCATTTTACGTGATATATTTTTTCTTTTACAATTCTCTTTGTGCAAATAGAAAGAAACGGGGGATTGCGGTGAGAAGAGGTCAAATGATAATAGGGGCTTTAGCGTGTTTAATTGCGAGTATGTCATGGGGAGCGATGTTTCCAGTTGCTGATCATGCGCTAGAATACATAGATCCATTTTATTTTTCGCTTATTCGTTATGGAGCAGTGGCGATAATGCTGATTGTATTGTTGTTAATGAAAGAAGGAAAACAGGCATTTCGTTTAGAGGGAAGAGGAAAGTTACTCGTCTTTTTTGGAACGATGGCATTTACAGTATATAATGTCCTCATATTTTTAGGGCAAATGTTAATGGGTAAGTCGGGTGTAATGGTAGCTTCCATTATGGAATCACTTATGCCGATGATTTCTATTTGTATTTTATGGGGATATAAGCATATAAAACCGAAGAAGTATATGATAACGAGTATGGTTATTGCTTTTGTAGGAGCTGTGTTTGTTATTACAAAAGGTGACATGAGTTTCTTTGTAACATTGAAAGATAATATGTTCTCATTAGCATTTATATTTATTGGTGTTGTAGGCTGGGTTATTTATACGATGGGTGGTCAAACGTGTAGTGATTGGTCAACATTACGTTATTCTACGTTGACGTGTGTATTCGGTACGACTGTTACAGGAATTATAACGGTAATTATTACGTCGCTTGGATATGTTTCAGTTCCTAGTATGGGAACGATTTCTATTGTGAAGTATGATTTGTTATTTATGATGACATTGCCAGGTATTGTAGCGCTACTTGCTTGGAACTATGGTGTGAAAATTTTATCATCCATTAATGGGATTTTATTTATTAATTTTGTACCAATTACGACTTTAGTTATTATGATGATGCAAGGGTATCAGATCACAATGTTTGATATTATAGGGACTGTACTTGTTATTGCAGCGCTTATTCGCAATAACGTTTGCCAGAGAAAAGAAGAAAATATAAATAAGAGAGTTTTACAAGAAGAACAATTACGTCAAGCTGTTTAATAGGCAAATGGAGGATTTCATATGTTAGAAAGTTTATTGTTTTTCTTCGCCGTCGGAGTTGCCTGTGAGCTTGCAGCAATTAATCGAAATGGTCGTAAAAAGATAAAACAACAAGCTGAGCTGATACAGCTTTTAAAAGAATTGAAAGAAAGAAAAAATTAAAAAGACGACCGGGCATAGACGGTCGTCTTTTTCTATATAAAGGGGAAAGGGGACACAAAGTTATACAAGCGTAGCAGCGTAAATGAAAGCAGTAAGAAGAAGAGAGCCGCTAGCTAATCCTAAAAAATCTAATTTGTTAAAAGTAATGTTATTCATAATACATTCTCCTTACTTGTTTAATGCAGAAGCAACAGCTTTTGCATCGAAAAGAGCCGATAATACCATGCCCATTGTATTTAAGAAATTGTTCGTTTTCATTTTGTTCATCATATTGATCCACTCCTTTTCGAATAATTGTTGCCCTGTTTCTGACTTAATTGTATGAAATATAGTAAGAAGTAACTATCGAATTAGCTTACAAGAAAATTACACTTTTGTAAGAATTGAAATTTAACAATTCATCCTTAATTTTATTACCAACTCCTAAAACTTAGTGTTATAATTATTGTAAGAATATGATTATACTTCGGATGTTTAGAAAGGAACGAAATAAATGTATAAACCAATTACATTTTTGTTGAAATATATATTTAAAACAGCTGGGAAAGTAGAAGTACAAGGAAGAGAAAAGCTACCAGAAGGTGGACCGTATGTTGTTGCATGTACACATACAAGTTTTATGGATGTATTAATGTTAGCTACAGGGATGTATCCAACTCAAATTCATTACATGGCCAAAAAAGAATTATTTGAAGGGAAATTCAAAAATTGGTTCTTTAAAAATGTAAATGCATTCCCTGTAGATCGTGCGAATCCAGGACCAAGTACACTTAAAATTCCATCACGTTTATTAAAAGAAGGAAAGGTAGTAGGGATTTTTCCGAGTGGAACAAGATCAGCGGAAGATGTTTCATTAAAAGCGGGTGCTGTGACAATTGCGATGCGTTCTAATGTTCCGTTAGTACCAGCAGCTTATGTTGGTCCATCAAGTGTAAAAGAATTAATAAAGGGGAAAAAGGCACAATTGATTTTTGGAGATCCAATTCAAATTGAGTCTGGAGAACAAATAGATCGAAAAACCGCTATGAAAATGATGACAGATCAATTAAATGAGAAGTTTGAGGAGTTAAAAGAAGCTTTGCAATCAAATCAAAAATAAGAAAAGACGACCGGGCATAGACGGTCGTCTTTTCTATTACTATTTATAATAAAGGGGAAAGGGGACACAAAGTTATACAAGCGTAGCGGCGTAAATAAAAGCAGTAAGAAGAAGCGAGCCACTAGCTAGTCCTAAAAAATCTAATTTGTTAAAAGTGATGTTATTCATAATATATTCTCCTTACTTGTTTAATGTAGAAGCAACAGCTTTTGCGTCGATAAGAGCGGAAAATACCATGCCCATTGTATTTTAGAAATTGTTCGTTTTCATTTTGTTCAGCATATTAATCCGCTCCTTTTCGAATAGTTGTTACCCTGTTTCTGACTCAATTGTATGAAATGTTGCGGAAAGTAACTATCGAATTAGCTTACAGAAAAATTACACTTTTGTAAGAGAAACGAATGAAGGTGTAATGATAAGAAGATTTGACATATGTTCATGAGATTCATTAAGTTAAAGGTAGAGGTGAGTGTATGGCTAATATTAAAGATATTGCAAAGATGGCGGGAGTTTCAGTTACGACTGTTTCGAGAGTGTTGAATGATCACCCATATGTAAGTGAAGAAAAAAGGAAAGCGGTTATAGAGATAGTTGAGAAATTGAATTACTCGCAAAACGCAAATGCTGTTCATTTATCAAAAGGAAAAACGAATATTGTTGGTGTGATTTTACCGTATATTAATCATCCGTGTTTTGATGCGATGGTGAGCGGAATGATGGAGACTGCGTTAGCGCATAATTACAGGGTGCTACTTTGCCAAACGAATTATAATAAAAAAGAAGAAATGAAAAGTTTACATATGTTAAAAACAAAACAATTGGATGGTCTTATTATTTGTTCACGTGCAAATGATTGGGAAACGATAGAACCATATGCTTCTTACGGCGCAATAATTGCTTGTGAAGACAATGATATTTCAAACATCTCAAGTGTATATACGAATCATTCAGCGGCCTTTCAATTAGGAATGGATTATTTGATTGAGAAAGGTTATAAAAAAATTGGTTATTGCACGGGAAGGAAATTAGGGCCAAGTAGCCAAAAACGTTTTGGTGTTTATAAACAGCAATTGCAATCTATAGACGAAGAGGTTAATGAAGAATGGATTTTTACAGAATGTTTTACACTAGAAGATGGTGTAAAAGTGGCTCATAAGTTAAAAGAGATGCAGGATCTTCCTGAAGCATTAATAGTAGCAGGTGATGAAGTTGCGATTGGGGTTATGACAGAAGTTGAAAAATTAGGGATTCAAGTTCCTGAGGATTTAGCGATTATTGGCTTTGATAATCAACCTATCTCGCAAGTGTTACAATTGACAACTATTGATCAAAATTTAAAGGAGATAGGGAAAACTGCTTTTGAAATGTTGCATAGAAAAGTGAATGACGAGAGTTCTGAACAAGAAAAGCTGGAAATTCCATACGAACTTGTGGAACGCTCTACAGTTTAATCGTAATCCGTTATGTGTATAATCGCATAACGGATTATTTTTTTGAAATATCTTTGACAGGAAACGCGTTTCATACTTTATAAAGGAGTTAAACCGGTCTGTAATAATCCATGGATTCTTTTCAAGTGTTAATGCAGTGAATAGAATTTGGAGGAATATGCATGAATGAACTTTTATCGAGTATGAAAAAGTATGTAGATGATGATGAAAAGATTCTGGCTTTTGTGGTAGGGATATTTGAGAAGGATAATTTTATATTATCGTATCAACATGGGGTTTTTGTTGCCACTACTAGACGTCTCCTTTTTTACGGGAAATTTCCGTACTATTCTTCAACATTTAAAGAGTATTCATATTTGCATATAGATAGCATAGATTTTCATCCGTATTTTGAATTTACTTGTAGTCATGAAACCATTCGCGCTAAGTATATTCAGAAAGGGAATGTGGAGCGATTTGTCCGTGCAGTTAGAGCAAATATGAATAATTAATCAACCCTCTGTTTAAACATAATATTTCAATTTTTAAGAGGGAAAATGCGGAATAAAAACCACTTCTAAACCTCTAGGAGATAGTGATACAATGTCAAATGGGGGGAGGGTATGAACTATGGTTAATCAACGTATAAAGGAAATAACACTAATTACAATTGGTTCATTATTATTCGCAATTGGTATTAATTACTTTGCAATTCCAAACCGTTTATCGGAAGGTGGAATTATTGGTTTAACGGTTGTTACGTACTACTTATTTGATTGGTCACCAGGAATTGTGAACTTTGCTATAAATGCAATTTTACTAGCTGTTGGTTATAAATTTTTTGATAAGAAAACAATGATTTATACAATTTTAGGGATTGTAGAAACATCTTTGTTCTTATACGTTACAGAACATATTGAGTATCATGTAAATAGTGATACATTATTAGCAGCTTTATTTGCTGGTTTATTTGTGGGTATTGGATTAGGCTGTATGTTCAAAGCCGGAGGTACATCGGGAGGATCAGCAATTTTAGCTCAGTTAGCAAATCAATATTTAGGTTGGAGTGTAGGGAAAGGCGTACTAATTATTGATATTGTTGTAATTGCTGGTTCTGTATTTATAATAGGGCAAGAAAAGGCGATGTATACACTTGTGGCTGTGTTCATTGGAGCGAAGGTGATTGATTTCATTGTAGAAGGAATGGACACAAAAACGGCTGTTACGATTATTTCGAATCAACCAGATTTAATTCGTGAAGCTATTACGAAAAATATGACACGCGGTGTTACTGTATTAGAAGGGCGCGGCGGATATACTGGTAAAAATAAAGAAGTTTTATATGTTGTTATTAATAAACAAGAGCTTGTTAAGTTAAAACAAGTTATTAGCCGGGTAGATGAAGATGCTTTCGTTGTTATACATGATGTACGTGATGTACTTGGCGGTGGCTTTAAAGCAAGCTAAAAGGTGAACGAGTAAATTCGTTCACCTTTTTTAATTCTTACAAAAATGTAAGTGTAATGTAATGAGATTCAATAGTAGATTTTATTCCCCCTTTTTAAAATGGATGTATATATATCCTGCAGAGGAGGAATGTTTATTATGAAGAAAAAATTGATCACTACTATAATAGCGATGATAGTGATAGTAGTAATGTTACTGCCTACGAAACTTGGACCGGTTATCGATAAATATAATCCACTGTATAAGACGAAAGAATACTATACGGTTGTGAATACAATTGGTCAGCATATCGGTGATGAGTGGTATGAATATGAATTTATTGCATTCGATGAACGTGGTAGAGAGCAGAAAATAAAGAAAACGGTTAAGCATATGTTAAAGAGAGATGAAGCATTAAAGGTTTTTGCAAAAGGGCGTTACGGTGAGTCCATTGAAGAGATTGAGGTTGCAAATATTCCTATAAATGCGAAGAGTAAACTTTTAACGGTGAGATAGCGAAATATACCCCCAGCTATTTTTTGTCGAAAATAAAAATACTGGGTAAGGGTATTTTTAAGGTTAACAAAAAAGCCTTAGTCCATATAGACTAAGGCTTTTTTGTTATATAAAGGGGAAGGGGGTACATTGTAGTAGCATGGGTGAAAGCTATAAGAAGAGTAGCTACTAGCAATGTAATTTGGTTATGTGATTGTTCTTCTTATTTGGCTTACTTTCTAACTTTATTGTACGAAATATAAGTAAGGAGAACTATCGAATTACATTACACATAACTTACAAACATGTAAGCCTTCTGTAATGTAATTCGATAGTTAAAAGATAGTAATTTTCATATAGTGTAACTAGAAAGTCTCAATGTATTACTTTCTGTTTGTAATGAAGAATGAAAAACCAACTAATTTTTAATAATCCTCATCTGAATAAAGATGGGGATCTTTTTTAAACCTTACAACATTGTAAGGTTTACGTAAGTTAATTCGATAGTAAATTTGTCATATTTTTTGCATAATAGATACAGATAGAAAAATAATTAGGGATCTAGTAAGAAGGGAGAAAAATGGGATGCGTAAAGAAGAAGTAGTGAAGTTACCAATTAAAGATTTCTGTAGCTACTTTACTGTTGCCGTAGTGTGTATTGGATTATTTGATATCATAACAAACTTAATTGTTAAATAATATAGATGCTAAAACAAGAAAGGAAGTCCTTTCTTGTTTTTTTTATGGGGGCATAAAGATGAAATGGATTGATAGTCATATACATGTTGATCAATATAAGGATGAAGAGAAGAGCAGATTACTGAAAGAGGTGGAAAATAGTAATGAAATAAAGGGGCTTATTGCGGTATCTATGAATTATCAATCTTGTAAGGAAACGTTATCTTTAGCGAAGAAGTATCCCTTTATATATCCAGCGATAGGGTTTCATCCAGAGCAACAGATTCATAAAGAAGAGTGTGAACGGATTTATCAACTTATTGAACAGAACGCAGAGGAAATTGTTGCGATTGGTGAAGTAGGTTTGCCCTATTATTTGAGAAAAGAAGATGAAAGAATTGCTGCAGATCCATACATAGCTGTATTGAAAAAATTTATAGAACTAGCTAGTAAGTATAATTTGCCGATTGTATTACACGCAGTTTATGAAGATGCTGACATTGTATGTGATTTGCTAGAGAAATATAAAGTTTCACGTGCACACTTCCATTGGTTTAAAGGAAGCGATGAAACAATGAAACGGATGATGAGAAATGGTTATTATATTTCGATTACACCGGATGTTTTACATAAGGAGAAGATTAGAAAAATCGTTTCGTATTATCCGCTTGAATATATGATGGTAGAAACAGATGGTCCGTGGGAATTTCAAAAGGATGTTATAACGCACCCAAGAATGATTCGAGAGGTATTAAAGGAAATTAGTTCTATAAAAAACATATCCATTGATAAGGTCGCAAAAACAATATATGAAAATACAAGTCAATTTTATTTGAAAGGATAGGAGAATTATAGTTTTAATCATGTAACGGAAAAAGTAAAAATTGAATGTATTTAGTAAAATGCCACGGTTTGATATAGGACAAAAAACCACCAAGCGTTCTGCTCGGTGGTTTTGTATTAGGATTCTAATTTTTTCGCACGTTTTAATAATAAAAGAAAGACAATGATAACGAACCCTAGTATAAGGAAGAAGCCATATTGCTTTATATAATCAATTATGTCATTCGCACTGGTTGGTTTTTCAACGTGAATGCCGTCTTTATTCGTCGTAATATGAATATCTTTCATTTTTACTTCATTCTTTTCCTTTTGTAAATCAATCCATTCTATATTTGGAATACTTTCTAGATCCTTTAACACTTCTTTTAATGGTTTCACACCTAAGTAAGGATGATAGAATGCTCCAATAATCCCATCGGATAATTTAGCAACAGATAAAGCATTTGCTTTCATTTTAGCAATAGCTTGTGGCTTATCTTCTTCAATAAAACCGACTGTTTCAGGCATTAATTTCATTCCATGTAGAAATGATGGTGTACTTCTATATGCTGGAGAGTGCATGGATTTCCAAGTTGTATCACTTAACTGTAGTTGTCCTACATAAGTTGAAAAGTATCTTGATAATATTTCATACCCTTTTTGAGACATTGTGTAATGAGGTGCTTCAAAGGCGACAGGATATAGTTTAGCATCTACAAGTTCTTGAATCCCCTTTTCGATGTGATCTGTCGTATATTTTTCCTCAAACTCTTCCCCTTTTTTTACATATTGGTTATATGACTCTATATTTGGAAATTCATCTTTTCTCTTCGGTTTTTCATGTTTCGGTTGGCGAATTGGTTGATCCGTCTTTACGTCCCAAAATTCAAAACCTTCCCCAGTTTCACTATCATAAAATTGGTGAGTGTAACCATGCATAATAATCGCTGCGCCATCATCTTGCATAGAGCGTAAAAGATCGACTAGTTCGGGTTTATCTTTTAAATGTAGTGTTTTACCTGTATCTGGATCTGTATATACAGGAATAACAGTGATCATGTA
Organism: Bacillus sp. AR8-1; assembly: GCF_008042345.1. Classification (NCBI taxonomy): domain Bacteria; kingdom Bacillati; phylum Bacillota; class Bacilli; order Caryophanales; family Bacillaceae; genus Bacillus; species Bacillus sp. AR8-1. Next base: position 34,967 of record NZ_QNUB01000031.1, on the reverse strand, counting down.
AGGAATCTTCTTCTCTTTTAGTAATTCAGCAATTTCTTTCAATTGATTTATATCTGCTGCTGGGTGAACATCCTCAAGACGTAAATAAGCTAATTTTTTATTGGTTTCGGTTTTTTGCTGAAAATAAGAAAATAGGCTTTCGCCAATATAATAGGATATCCAATCAAAGAGGTTAGAAGTTGCTACATAATAAGAATTATTTTGCTGTACAATTAATGGATAAGTATTATTTCCTCTTAAAGCATGTGCGAGAATTGTTCCGTTTGTATCAAGTTGTTTAATTGATCTTTCTTCTTCTAATATATTCTTTAGTTTACGTGTTGGATATTCAATTGTATCAGAGTTTATATCTTCATTTTTAAGTGTGATAAATGAAAAGCGAGTAGATAACTGTTCTATATTTTGACCTAAAACTAGTAATGGCCCTGGGAAGCCTTCTAGAAATTCCTTTGCTTCAGTAGAAAGTTCTTCTTGTTTTTCACCCATGTAAATAACATGTGTATACGAAGATTTATCAGTTATTTCAGCTAACTGTTTTATGTTTTTAATTGTTATATTATTAGTGAAATGCCCTACTTGTGTATTAAGTATTTGGATATCACTTGTAATTTGATCATCGTTTGAACTGTATAAAATAAGGGTTTTTGGTTGTTCAGTTTTTTGTGCGGAAATAGGGACAGGAATTAATAGTAGTAAACTGAATAAGAGTAACAGCCATTTTTTCATATTATTATTCTCCTAGTTTATATTTAGAATTCAATTTACAATTATATACAATGAATGCGTTATAGTCTATGAAAGTTACATTTTTGTACGTATTTACCAGCTGTTTTTTCACAAAATCGGTCTAAAGCATGATGATAATATGTATAGTTATTTGCTATGATAAAAGAGTAGTAGAATGTAGGTAATTGTAAAGGGAAGGCTGAAAGGGGACAAATTTCAGCGGAGAAAGAGGTAGAGGTAGTGAAGAAATTCTTTGTAGGATTTTTAGTTGTTCTTGGAGTATATTTATATTTCCAAGGAAAGTCTGAAGGAATGGATAAGCTAGTGAATGGAACAAGCTATGTTGATTCAGAAGAAGCAAAACAGATGAAACAAATTATTATAGAGGAAGCGAAGAAAGTAAATCTTCCAGAATGGATACCTCTTGCAATTGCTGAGCATGAAAGTCGATTAAATCCAAGGAGTGTAGGAGATAATGGAACTTCATTCGGATTGTTTCAACTACACCGCGGCGGCGGGCTTGCACCAGAACATTTAACTGATGATGAGCTAAAAGATCCACGTACAAATGCACAAATTGCAATGCCGCATTTGATGAAAGGATATAAGCGCGGGGTGCAAAAAGGTTTGACTGATTTTGCATTACTGAAATATATAGCGAATACATCTGGATGGCCAGGGAATTTAGGGCCGGAGTGGACGGATAATAACATGAAGTATAACATCGGATTAGAAGATGTGTACTATCGAAATAAAGGTGTAATAAAAGAGTAGGTTTTGATACCTACTCTATTTTTTTTGATAATCGTGTCATTTTGTGAAATACTCCGCTAGTTGTATTTTTACGTCTTCTAGTTTTGTAGAAACTTGAGGTATTTTATATCCTACATACAGCGGTGAAACGACAAACCTAGGAACAACTTTACAAATAATTTTTCCATTTAAGTAATAGAAGAATAAGTTATAACTACTGCATCCTTTATGAAAATCTGTCAGTATGTAACGTACAGTTTGCTGAATGTAATTTGCCATTTCATCTATATATGAAATATTATCAATGATTATATTGAATTCAGTGAAGCCGATAATGGGACGCTCTGAAATATTAAGCTCAATGCGTTCATTTTTTTGAACAATTACTCCTTGGAAATTTTCCTCTTCAATATTTTCAAGATAATCTACATATTTCATTCCGATAATTTGCATGTGTGCATGATGCAAACTTCCACCTGAAAATGGACCGTGATTTTTATATAAAATCACAGATGCGAACTCCTTGTTCTTCTGTAAGTGTAACCAATGTTGAATAGAAAATTGCATTAATTTCCGCATATGTTCTTCTGTATATGTTGCGATATGATCTTCGCAATTATCGGTTTCGATTAACACTGTTTGAAATGTATCTTGTAATGTAGGAAATTTATTTTTCAACCAAATAATAGAACCATCAGTTGCTAAAATATCCGTTAAATGTTCTTTATCGCAAAATGGACATGCAGCGCTTCTATTCCGAATACTTTCTGGTTTTTGTTTACCGATATCGTTTAAAAAATATAGTTGTTGTGTATCCATTTGTATATATGCCCCTTTAAAATATGTGTAAAAATCCCGCTTAATACATTCGGGGAAAGGAGAAGGAAATCCTCTAAAGGAAATATGGAAAAAATAAAAGACAAGATATCCTCATTACGATAGGGTACCTTGTCTTTTATTTTTTCTCTAATAGTGTGTATGGATAATATAGAACATTTTCATTATTTTTCTTTTTTCTATTTTTTATTGTGTATAAAGTAATTGCTGTGCTTACAATGATAATAATGGCTTTCTTCATATTCATATACCCCTTTTTATTGTTCGTTTAATTCTTGGCTAACTGCTTTTGCATCGACTAAAGCGTGTAAAATCATTTTCACCATGTTCATCATATTTCTTCACTCCTTTTTATAGTTCATTTAGTTCTTTTACAACTGCTTGTCCGTTCACTAATACCTCAAAGATTGCTTTTACGATTTCTTTCATCATGTTTGTTTCCTCCTTTTGTTTGTCTCTCTTGTTTACATCTTTATTGTATAGGGAGGCATCTTTTCGTACTATCGCTTTCCATTACGTGAACATAACAGTTTTGTAAGATTTGATGTCACTTATTGAAATGTTTAGTCTATCTTCATTATTTTCAGAAAAATGACTATTCAAACATGAAATTGGAAAGTATAATAAAGAAGTAAGTATTAAATTCCGTACGAAAGGGGTGAATGAGATGAAACGTTCTTTAGCTGCACGTGCCAAATTTTTAGATTTTATCTATTTTTGTCGTGCGATTTTTCATGATGTAGTTGTTAACGGGATACGTATGCCCTTTTTTAACAATTGCATAGTGACTATTGAACGATAGAAATCTCTTCACCCATTTTTAATAAACGTGTGAAAAGGGAGCTATTTGGCTTCCTTTTTCTATGCCGAAAAACCATGGGGAATGTTTCTTTCTCATGGTTTTTTATATTGAAAGGAGTACGGAAAATGACTATTTGTAGTGTAAATAATGTAACGAAATCTTTTGGTGGAAACATCATATTTGAAAATATATCGCTTGAAATAAAGAATGGTGAACGTGTTGGGTTAGTTGGGCGTAACGGTAGTGGGAAGACAACAATCTTTGGGCTTCTAACGGGAATGGAGAGTTTGGATGCAGGAGCCATCCATATGAAGAAAGGTACACGTATTGGTCATGTCGCACAAATTCCGAAGTTTGATGAGGTCCTGACTGTATATGATGTATTGAGTTCCGCTTTTAAAGTAGAAAAGGAATTAGAAAAAGAAATGCATGCTCTAGAAACAAATATGGCGGAGGAGCAGGAACAATCTTCTTTGCAAAAGCTAATGGAGAGGTACGGATTCATTCAAGAAAAATTTGCGTTTCTCGGTGGTTATGAAATCGAGGCAAATATAATGAAGGTAGCAAATGGCTTACAAGTGACAGACTTATTTTCAAGAGTATTTACAGAATTAAGTGGAGGAGAACAGACGAAAGTAAGCCTTGCATATATGCTATTGCAGAAACCAGATTTACTTCTATTAGATGAACCAACAAATCATTTAGATTTATTTGCAGTTGAATGGTTAGAGCAATTTTTAAAAGAATACACTGGAACAGTTATGGTTATTTCACATGATCGCTATTTCCTTGATGAAGTTGTAACGAAAATTTTTGATCTGGAAGATGGAGAGATTCACGTGTACCATACGAATTATTCTCAGTTCGTTGAGGAGAAGGAAGAAAGATTACTTCAAGAGTTTCAAGCTTATCAGGAGCAACAAAAGAAAATAAAGAAAATGAAAGAAGCAATTAAGCGTCTACGTGAATGGGCAAATCAAGCGAACCCTCCGAATGAAGGATTGCATAAAAGAGCGAGAAATATGGAACGTGCGTTAGAACGTATAGAGAAATTAAAGAGGCCAATTTTAGAACGAAAACAGATGGGTCTTCAGTTTGAAGGGCAAGAGAGAAGCGGGAAAGATGTTGTTGTAATGAAAGAAGTGAGTAAAGGTTTTGCTGGACGACCTTTATTTGAACAAGCGAATTTACATGTTCGTTTTCAAGAGCGTGCGGCTATCGTTGGTCGTAATGGTACAGGAAAGACTACATTATTAAAACTACTATTAGAAGAAATAAATCCAGACGTTGGTGAAATTCGAATTGGTAGTAGTGTCAAAATTGGTTATTTATCACAGCATACGTATGGAAATGTGAAGAGTAATGTATTAGAAGCGTTTAGAGAGTATGTAGCTGTAACCGAAGGAGAAGCAAGACATATATTGGCTAAGTTTTTATTTTATGGTCCAGCAGTATTTAAGAAAGTAACGCAACTGAGCGGTGGAGAAAAAATGAGGTTAAGACTTGCGCAACTTATGTATCAAGACATCAATTTTCTAATTTTAGATGAGCCGACAAACCATCTTGATATTGAATCAAGGGAAGTTTTAGAGGAAGCCCTTGAGCAATATAATGGAACAATCCTAGCTGTTTCACATGATCGTTATTTTTTAAATAAGTTATTTGAAAAGACGTACTGGATTGATGAATGTAAATTATTTGAGTTTGCAGGAAACTATGCATGGGCTCGTCAAAAATGGGAAGAAAAGCTTGAGAAGCAAGTAATAAAGCAGAAACGCCAAGGGAGAAAGAGTGTTGAAATGGTTCCAGTAAAAGAGAAAAAAGCTAGGAATCTTGAAGAGATTGAAAATGAGTTAATGCATGTAGAAGAAGATATATATGCAATAGAATGTGAAATGGAACATGTAGCTGATGTTGAAAGACTTGAAAAATTATATGAGGAAAAAACGATGAAAGAGTTGTTACGAGCGAAGTTATATAGTGAGTTAGAGAATATTTTGGAGTAAAGAGTAGAAAGCCACTTCCTTTCAGTTTTGCTGGAGGAAGTGGCTTTTTCATAATGATATTTTGCTTTAAAGATTAAATGAAGCGATGTGTTTCACGTGAAACAGTAACTTAGATAAATCCGTGTTTCTCAATTTGCATAGCTTGTGAAGCGTATGAAATGATAAGGTGAAAAATAAATGTCATTAGTGGCTTTTCAATAGGAGTAATCACAAAAACAAAGGCTAATTATTTCCCGAGAGATAAAGTGAAACTTTAATCAGTGGGGGGGTTACTGCCCGGCAAATAGCGGGATAAATATGTGTAACAGAGACTAGTGATTGAAAACGAAAAGAGAGCAAAGTTACAGCTTTACGCGCTGAACTCTGCTCTCTTTCTGCGTGGCATCTTCTCTTGTTGAAATTATAATAGCGATCCCGAGCATGATAAAAAAAGCTAAAAAGAGGACGAACTTTGGGAAGAACGGGAATAGTAATAGCGCCCCGACTATCATAATTGTTAATAATACGTAGTGCAGGACGTATTGGAATAGGTTGTCCATATTTTCGCCCCCTTTTTGGTAATTGGTTATTAGTATTTTATGTTTCATGCTGAAGAAATAGAAGTAGATTTTTAAGTTTTTAATACGAATTATAGCTGAGTTTTCTTAAAGTATAAGAATAGAGTGATAATTTTGGAAAAATTCTCAAAATATTTATTTAGAAAGAATTGACAAAATATACTGAACGATATAAGCTAATAACCATAAAGTCTACCGGAAAGGTCGGAATAAGATTGTTACCCCTCAAAAACATCTATTTTTTTCTGATTAAAACCGACTTTTCCGATTGGCTATAAATGTGCTGTGGGAGGCATACATAAGCTAATAAGTTCAAAGGGTATAACTATTAAACAGTTAGGGTGGGGACAATGAAGAAAAAGACAAAAAAATGGGCTGGTGTATTTTCAGTATTACTTAGTAGTTCGCTTGTGTTATCTGCTTGTGGGGGACAGGAGGATACGGCTTCTACAGAACCAGTAAAAAAGCAGGATTTAAAAGATTCTAAGATTGAATCAATTCCAGCTACAGATAAAAAGAAAAGTCCAGAGAAAGCAAATCAACGAAAAGATACTTTCATTACAGCCATTTCTAAGCCAGGGGGAGTTTTCCTTCCGTATTTCCAAGATAATGGTTGGGATGGAAATGTAACGTCGGTTATTTTTGCTTCATTAGTAACAACAGACAAACAAAGTAAACCTGTTCCGGATCTTGCAGAAAAATGGGATATTTCTGCTGACCAGTTAACATATACATTCCATTTACGTAAAAATTTAAAATTTAGTGATGGGTCGCCTCTAACAGCGGATGATGTAGCATTTACATTAACACTACTTCATGATAAAGCGTATGAAGGTGGATTGGATATTGCTCAGTATGCTGTTAAAGGTGGGAAAGAATATAAAGAAGGAAAAGCAACTTCTATTGAAGGAATCCAAGTTGTTGATCCACAGACAATTAAAATTACAACTGAAAAAGTTAATTCACAGGCGCTAACGAATTTAGGTGGCCCAGTGCTATCAAAAGCTTATTATGGAAAAGATTATAAACAAAATACAAGTTTAGACTATTTAAAAGCATTATATGGGCAACCAATTGCAGCGGGTCCATATAAATTTGAAAAATATGTTCCAGGTCAAGAAGTCCGCTTTGTTGCTAACGAAAATTATTATGCAGGTAAACCAAAAATTAAAAACTTTATTTACAAAATCACATCAGGTGATACTGGATTCCAATTATTCCAAACAGGTGAACTGGACTATAGTGGATTTAGAGCGAACCCTGAAAATATAGACCAATTAAAAGGATTGGAGTTTGCAAATATTAATCTTGAATCATCAAGTGATATTGCTTATATCTATGTAAATAATAAGAAGTCGTATTTGAAAGATAAAAAGGTACGCCAAGCACTTACTTATGGATTAGACCGTAAGAAGTATGTGGATACAGCTTTACAAGGCTATGGCTCTGTCGCTAACGTACCAATTGCTCCAGTTTCATGGGCATATACAGAAGAAGGTATTAATAAATATCCGCACGACGTAGAAAAGGCTAAAAAATTATTGGATGAGGCTGGTTGGAAAGTAGGTTCTGACGGGGTTCGTGAAAAAGATGGTCAAAAATTAAAATTAACATACTACGCATCAAATACAGGTAAAACAAATGATATCTTTATTCCAATTGCAAAAGAAAGTTACAAAGAAATTGGTGTTGAATTAAATCCAGAGTTGATGGACTTTAATACGATGCTTTCAAAAGTAGGAAAAGGTGACTACGATTTAGCGGCAGTTTCAACACCAGGAATTAGTGATCCAAGTGAAGTTGTAAGTGAGTACTTATCAACTAATCCAAAAAGTGATACGGGTTATAATAATCCGAAAGTAGATGATTTGATTGTAAAAGGTATAGGAACGACAGATATTGAAAAACGTAAAGCGATTTATAAAGAGCTGTATAAAGAGTTAAGTGATGATCCACCAGTTATTTTATTAAACTATCGTAAACTACTTTATGCTCATAATGCACGTATAAAAGGAATTGATCCAGAAAAGTACGATAGCATCAGTTCCAACTTACCAGTGTTATCTATTGAACAATAAGGGTTGACCTAAATAATAGAAGACGTTTTTTCACACAGCAATGGAATGGTAGCTGTTTTGAAAAAATGTTCTTCTATTTTTAAGTAAATAGGATTGGGGAGACAAAAGGTGAAAACATATATCATTCGTAGGTTTCTACAAATGATTCCTACATTGTTTGGTACGTCTATTATTATCTTTTTCTTATTTGCACTCTTACCGGGTGATTATATCGATTCAAATCCAAAATTAACACCAGAGAGAGCTCAAGAATTAAGAGAGTTGTACGGTTTAAATAAACCGATTATTGAAAGGTATTTTCATTGGCTAGTGAATGCTTTGCATGGTGATTTTGGATTTTCTTTACAGTACCAAGAACCGGTAACTTCATTACTTAATAAATTCATTTGGAATACATTTATTGTTGCTGCTGCAGCTTTATTTTTCACTTGGATTATTGCTCTTATTATTGGGGTTATTTCTGCAACAAAGCAGCATTCTTGGTTTGATAGATTGGTAACAATCGGTGTCTTTGCAGCAATGTCATTTCCATCATTCTTTATCGGACTATTTTTAATTAAATTATTAGCAGTTGATTTAAAGTTATTACCTATTGGTGGCATGATTGATATTGGGAGTAACTCAACAGGGATAGCATACATATTAGAAGTATTACGTCATATGATTCTACCTGTATTTATTTTAACGCTTCTTGGTGTAGGATCGTTAACACGCTATTTTAGAACGGGCATGTTGGATGTTATTAGGCAAGATTATATTCGTACTGCTCGTGCAAAAGGTTTAAAAGAAAGAACCGTTATTTATAAACATGCATTGAAAAATGCAATTTTGCCAGCAATTACATTACTCGCTTTTGAATTACCGGGTTTATTTTCAGGAGCCATTATTATTGAACAGATTTTTAATTGGCCAGGGATTGGGAGTATTCAATTAGAAGCATTAAACTTTCGTGATTATACGGTATTAATGGCCTTTACAATGTTTCTTTCTTGTTTAACAATTATGGCTAATTTCTTAGCTGATATTGTCTATGCGTTTGTTGATCCAAGAATTCGATTGAAGTAAGGGGGGAAAGATATGGAGACTATTACACCTATAATAGAGAAAAAGAAAGAACGGAAAAAGAGAAATGAATCATCACCATGGCGCCAAGCGTATAAAAAAATCAAGAAAAATAAGATGGCACTGTGTGGCTTATACGTTTTAATATTTATGTTTTTATTTAGTTTTATTGGTCCAATCTTTTCACCGTATGCTGATGGGAAAGTACAAGTAACACAAATTAATAAACCACCCAGCCTGTCACATTGGCTTGGGACAGACCAGTTGGGACGGGATATTTTAACTAGACTTATGCAAGCAGGGCGTATTTCATTAACAATCGGTTTAGCGTCGATGCTACTATCCGTTATACTAGGAGCTCTATTAGGAGCAATTGCTGGTTTTTATCGAGGAGTTGTAGATCATTTAATTATGCGTGTTGCAGATGTGTTAATGTCCATTCCAGGATTACCACTACTTATTATAATGGGAGCAATTTTATCAGAATGGAAATTACCATCGGAGTACCGTTTATATGTTGTAATGATTATTTTAAGTTTAGTAGGATGGCCAGGACTTGCCCGTCTTGTGAGGGGACAAATTTTAACATTGCGGGAGCAAGCCTTTATGCAAGCGGCAGATGTATTAGGATTAAAAGATTCTCGGAAAATCATTCATCATCTAATTCCTAACGTCTTTCCGTTACTTATTGTTGTAGCAACTCTAGGTGTGGCTGGATCTATTTTAAGTGAATCCGCGCTAAGCTACTTAGGTCTCGGTGTCGTCCCACCTACACCATCATGGGGGAACATGATTAGCGCAGCTAACTCATTAATTGATTTCCAAAAGCGTCCGTGGTTATGGATTCCGCCTGGTTTTGCAATCTTTATAACAGTTGTATCAATTAATTTACTTGGTGATGCACTTCGTGATGCGTTAGATCCAAAGATGAGACGGTAGGTGGGAAGGTATGAGTAGAGCGGTAGTAGAGCTAAAAGACTTACAAACACACTTTCAAACGGAGGAAGGGACAGTGAAGGCTGTAAACCATGTTAGCTTTGCTGTTCGAGAAGGTGAAACGGTTTGTGTAGTAGGAGAATCAGGTTGCGGGAAGAGTGTAACGGCTTTATCTATTATGGGGCTTATTGCTGAATCTGGCAGTGTAGTAGGTGGAGACATTTTATATGAAGGAAAAAGTCTTTTAGGAATGAAAGAGAAAGAACTTCGTAGTTTACGAGGCAATGATATTGCGATGATTTTCCAAGAACCGATGACATCGCTAAATCCGGTCTTCACTGTAGGTGAGCAAATTGTAGAAACGCTAAGGGAGCATGAATTACTTAGTAAAAATGAAGCGTATAAGAAAGCAATTGAGTTAATTCGTAAAGTTGGCATAGCCCGTGCTAATGAAATTGTTCATTCTTATCCGCATGAATTGAGCGGCGGGATGTTACAACGTATTATGATTGCTGTTGCGCTTAGTTGTAATCCTAAGTTATTAATTGCAGATGAACCAACAACAGCTCTTGATGTTACGATTCAAGCTCAAATATTGGATTTACTAAGACAAGTGAAAGAAGAATTTAAAACGTCGATCTTATTAATTACACATGATTTAGGTGTCGTAGCAGAAATGGCTGATTACGTTGTCGTTATGTATGGCGGGAAAGTTATTGAAGAAGCTCCAGTACTAGAGATATTCCAAAATCCAAAACACCCTTATACGAAAGGATTGTTGAAATCAAAACCAGTAATGGGAAAACGAATAGATAAACTATATTCTATTCCAGGGCAAGTTCCGAATTTAGTTGGTTTAGGTGAGTTTTGCTACTTTAGTGGGCGTTGTGAGCATTGTGTGGAAATATGTGGAAAAGAAGCCCCGAATCTAAATGTAAATGATGAAAATCATAAAGTAGCTTGCTGGTTATATGAGGAGCGTGCGGAACAATGAGTGAACCATTATTAGAGGTGAAAAACCTAAAGACATATTTTCCAATTAAAGGTGGCATATTTAGTAGAACGATCGGGCATGTAAAAGCAGTTGATGGAGTAAGTTTTACTATTAATAAAGGTGAAGTGTTTGGTCTCGTTGGCGAATCAGGGAGCGGAAAAACAACGATAGGAAAAACAATTTTACGTCTCGTTCAAAAAACGGAGGGGGAAGTGAAGTTTAAAGGGAAAGATGTTCATTCTTTATCCAAGGATGAATTGAGAAAACATCGCCCTAATATGCAGCTCGTTTTCCAAGATCCATTTAGCTCATTAAATCCGAGAATGAGAATTGGTGAAGCGCTTGGAGAGCCGATGTTGGCCCACGGATTAGCGACGAAAGAAAATGTTCGTGAAAAGGTAATTGAAGTATTGGAGTTATGTGGCTTAGCTCCTTATCATATTGACCGGTATCCCCATGAGTTTTCTGGTGGACAACGTCAGCGTATCGTAATAGCAAGGGCTATGGTATTAAATCCAGAATTCATTGTAGCTGATGAACCTGTGGCGGCACTAGATGTATCTATCCAAGCACAAATTATTAATTTATTTAGTGAGTTACAGGAGAAAAAGGGATTATCTTATTTATTCATTTCACATGATTTGAGTGTAGTAGAACATTTATGTACGAAAATCGGAATTATGTATTTAGGTACAATTGTGGAGACAGCGCCGCGTGATGAGTTATTTACCAATCCGTTACATCCGTATACAAAAGCATTGTTATCAGCTGTTCCAATACCAGATCCAACAGTGAAGCGAGAGCGAATTATACTAGAAGGGGATATTCCAAGTCCAGCAAGTCCACCTTCGGGTTGTCGTTTTCATACACGTTGCCCGTTTGCAACAGATGTTTGTAAAAAAACAATACCAGAATTTCGTAATGTTGGTGATAATCATTTTGTTTCTTGTCATCATGTATAAAAAAAGGACTCTTTCAAATTGAAAGAGTCCTTTTTTTATTTACTAGACGAAGTTTGTTTCAATACAAATTGCTCAATTGCGTGAGCAACACCATATTCATTGTTTGTTAGTGTTACAACATCACATAGTTTTTTTACATCTTCTTCAGCGTTGCCCATTGCAACAGATAAGCCTGCTACTTCTAGCATTGGTACATCATTAAAATTATCACCAATAGCAACTGTATCTTCAATAGGGATATTAAAATGAGCTGCCATCTGCTGTAGCCCGTTTCCTTTATGTCCATTCTTATCCATAATTTCTAAGTTAGTAGGAGCTGATGCTGTAACCATAATATCAGCGTCTTCTTGTAACACGCTTAATAGCTGTGCGCGATGCGCTGCATTAAATGTTGAAATGAAGAATTTAGATATTTCTAGTTCTTGGTTATTTACAACATCTTCTATTTTTTTGAAATCAGTAATTAGGTTTGATTTTTTTTGCTTTTCTGTAATTCGTTCAAGCTCCTCTAATGTAACATCGAGCGCATGCTTATTTTCTTCGAACGCTTGCATCACTTGATCTTGCCATGTATATGGAGAATAAACGCCTTTATTCGTATATAGCTTATATGGGAAACCTTCAGATTCTAGTAATTTTGCAAGTTTGTACACTTTGTCGTTTTGTATACAACGAGAGTTAATTACTTTTCCATCCACATAAACAATAGCCCCATTGCTTGCTCCGACTGGAAGAGATAATTTATATTCTTCCAATAGCTTTAAAGCATCCTCTTTCGCACGACCAGAACAAATCATTACAATATGACCAGCTTCTTGTGCAGTTTGGATTGCTTGTAGGTTTTCTTTGGAGATTTCAAGATTAGATGATAGTAGTGTACCATCCATATCTAATGCGATTAATTTCAAAATGACCACCTCTTTGTTTTTATTATACATAGTTATATAGAGGAAACATATAAACTTATCTTGGAAAGACGGTATTTTATCTCATATTAAAAGTAAGTAAAGATTAGATAGGTTTAGTGTCACTAAATAAACTGTTTTGTAACAAAAATAGAGAGAAGGATGACTATATTTCACTTTATGACTTTAATATTACACGAATGTTACAAACGTGAGCTTAGTGAAAAGTGCATTAAATAAGGGTTTTTGGGGAGTGTTATAAAAAAACGTAAAAAAAGTGTAATAAATTTCACGTTATTATATTGCAACGTAACAATAGTTATGTTACATTAATGTTACAAACGTTACGTTATCAAATTTAATGTAACGTTAACATAAAAACTATGAAATAAACATTTCTTAGAAATTACATATAGATAACTTATAAAAAGGGAGGATAAATGATATGAAAGAGCAAGTATTACAAGTAACAAAAGGTGACTTCGTAGGATCAGCAAGTGGGGCGGTAGTATTAACAGCATTAATCGTATTTCTATCAAGCGTATTAGTATAATAGAAGTTTTGTAACAAAAGAAAAAGAAGGGAGAATGAAAGATATGAAAGAGCAAGTATTACAAGTAACAAAAGGTGACTTCGTAGGATCAGCAAGTGGAGCGGTGGTATTAACAGCATTAATCGTATTTCTATCAAGCGTATTAGTATAATAGAAACTTTGTAATAAAAGAAAAAGAAGGGAGAATGAAAGATATGAAAGAGCAAGTATTACAAGTAACAAAAGGTGACTTCGTAGGATCAGCAAGTGGAGCGGTAGTATTAACAGCATTAATCGTATTTCTATCAAGCGTATTAGTATAATAGAAACTTTGTAACAAAAGAAAAAGAAGGGAGAATGAAAGATATGAAAGAGCAAGTATTACAAGTAACAAAAGGTGACTTCGTAGGATCAGCAAGTGGAGCAGTAGTATTAACAGCATTAATCGTATTTCTATCAAGTGTATTAGTATAATAGAAGTTTTAAATCAAACAAAAATGGAAGGAGAATGAGGGATATGAACAGTGAACAAGTGTTTCAAGTAACAAAAACAGATTTATTAGGATCCTTAGGTGGAGCGGTAATATTAACATCATTTATTCTATTCCTTGCAAGTGTATTAGTATGATATATGTAAATACAACCATTCAAAAAAAATAAAGACTCTAACGTATTAGTAAGTAGTTAATATGTTGGAGTCTTTTTTATTTTCTTCTTATATACCTTCAAGTATTAAAGTTACCTCATTATTTAGCATCCATGGCTAATTAGACGCTGCGGTTGCAACTTGATTCAACGAGTAATCAAAAATCCACTGAGTAAAAGCCTGATTGGTGAGGGCTGATTAAAGTTTCACTTTATTTCAAAGAGAAAAAAGTCGAATTTTATATGTAAGAAAAAAAGAGGAATTTGACAGAAAAGATAGAAAATTTTAAAGGTCAGAATTTGTTAGCTTGCTAACTAATTTCTATTTATTTATGTTGGAAGCGTTTTCGGTTGGTTTTAAGTATGGACCATTTAATCTATTTACAGGGGGATGAAGATATTATGAAACAAAAATCTATGGATACGCTAGCTGCACAAATGGAGGACTTTTTTCCAGTACGTGATGTAGATCATTTGGAATTTTACGTAGGGAATGCAAAGCAATCGAGTTATTATCTTGCGAGAGCATTCGGATTCAAAATTGTGGCTTACTCTGGATTAGAAACTGGAAACCGTGAAAAGGTATCTTATGTTCTTGTGCAAAAAAATATGCGTTTTGTTGTGTCTGGAGCTTTAAGTAGTGAAAATCGTATTGCAGAGTTTGTAAAGACTCATGGTGATGGCGTCAAGGATGTGGCACTACTTGTTGATGATGTTGATAAAGCATACTCAGAAGCAGTGAAACGTGGTGCCGTCGCAATTGCTCCACCAGAGGAATTAACAGATGAGGACGGTACATTGAAAAAAGCAGTTATTGGTACGTATGGTGATACAATTCATACGCTTGTAGAGCGTAAAAATTATAAAGGGGCATTTATGCCAGGATTCGAAAAGGTAGAGTTTAATATTCCATTTGAAGAGTCTGGCTTAATTGCTGTCGATCATGTAGTTGGTAATGTTGAAAAAATGGAAGAGTGGGTTAGTTATTACGAGAATGTCATGGGCTTTAAACAAATGATTCATTTTGATGATGATGATATTAGTACAGAGTATTCGGCTTTAATGTCGAAAGTTATGACAAATGGAAGCCGTATTAAGTTTCCTATTAACGAACCAGCAGACGGAAAGAGAAAGTCACAAATTCAAGAGTATCTAGAATTCTATAATGGAGCTGGTGTACAGCATCTTGCTTTATTAACAAGTGATATTGTTAAAACGGTTGAAGCGCTTCGTGCAAATGGGGTGGAGTTTTTAGATACACCTGATACTTATTATGATGAGTTAACTGCACGAGTTGGAAAAATCGATGAAGAAATTGATAAATTAAAAGAATTAAAGATCTTAGTAGATCGTGATGATGAAGGTTACTTACTACAAATCTTTACGAAACCAATTGTAGATCGCCCGACTTTATTTATTGAAATCATTCAACGTAAAGGTTCTCGTGGATTTGGTGAAGGAAACTTTAAAGCGTTATTCGAATCAATTGAAAGAGAACAAGAGCGTCGCGGAAACTTATAAGATTCATATCCACCAGCAAAAGTCCCTTTGCTGGTGGAAATTTCATTTTTATAAGGAGGAATCAGGATGAAATTTGTTACATTTCGTCTTCCTTCAAAAGAAATACGGGCTGGATGGCTTGAAGGTGACAAAGTAATAGATATGAATCTTGCTAGTGAAGGGAAAATCCCTTCTTCTATAATGGCTTTTTTAGAGAAAACGGATGAGTATGTAGAAGTAGTGCGGAATATTAAGAATCCAAATAAGGGTATATATGCTTTAGAAGAAGTACAATTGACAGCTGCTCTTCCTAATCCGAGTAGTATTCGAGATTTTTACGCATTTGAACAACATGTAAAAACAGCTCGTGGACGAAGAGGACTAGATGTTGTGCCTGAATGGTATGATATTCCGGTTTTTTATTTTACTAATCATCGTGCTGTAATTGGTTCCGGTGATTTTGTAATTGGTCCGAAAAAGTCTAAAAAGCTTGATTATGAGCTGGAGATTGCTTGCGTAATAGGAAAAGAAGGGCGAAATATTTCTCGTGAGCAAGCAGAGGAATATATTTTTGGTTATTGTATTATGAACGACTGGAGTGCGAGAGACTTACAAGCAACAGAAATGAAAGTAGGTCTCGGTCCTGCGAAAGGAAAGGACTTTGCAACGTCGTTAGGAACACATCTTGTTACGAAAGAGGAATTAGATGTTTATCGTAATGGTGATCGATATGATTTAGAAATGACTGCTCATGTAAATGGAAAACTATTATCAAAGGGAAACTTCCAAGATATTTACTATACATTTGCTGAAATGATTGAACGTGCTTCAGAGGACGTGACGTTATATCCAGGAGATGTGATTGGTTCTGGGACAGTAGGAACAGGCTGTATTTTAGAACTTGGTACAGAAGAGTGGCTACAAGATGGAGATGTTGTAGAGCTGTCGATTACTGGTTTAGGTACACTACGTAATACGATCAAAAAAGAAAAGGAAGCGGGTGATGGGCATGTTTTATCGTCACATGGGAGAACTACCTCATAAACGACATGTACAATTTCGTAAAAAAGATGGATCGCTTTATCGTGAACAGGTAATGGGAACGAAAGGATTTTCTGGTACGCAGTCTATTTTGTATCATCACTATATGCCAACAGAAGTAGGTCATTCTGCATTATCGCATTCTTGTCAGTTGCAGTATGAAGAGGATGTTGCCCTTTCTCATCGCCACTTCCGAACGAAAGAAAATAAAAAAAGTGGTGATGCAATAAGTGGACGAAATTTCATACTTGGAAATGAAGATTTGTTAATTGGAGTAGTGAGCCCAACAGAAAAAATGGATTATTTCTATCGTAATGGTGATGGCGACGAAATGTTATTTGTTCATTATGGAACAGGGAAAATTGAAACGATGTTTGGAACGATTCACTATAGAAAAGGCGACTATGTAACGATCCCAATTGGAACGATTTATCGTGTTATTCCAGATGAAGGAGAGACTAAGTTTCTTGTTGTAGAGGCGAATAGCCAAATTACAACGCCGCGTCGTTATCGAAATGAATACGGACAATTGTTAGAGCATAGTCCGTTTTGTGAAAGAGATCTTCGTGGTCCAGAAAAATTAGAGACATATGATGAAAAAGGCGAGTTTGTCGTAATGACAAAATCAAGAGGCTATATGCATAAACATGTTTTAGGACACCACCCGTTAGATGTTGTTGGATGGGATGGCTATTTATATCCGTGGGTATTTAATGTAGAGGATTTTGAACCAATTACAGGGCGCATTCATCAGCCACCGCCAGTACATCAAACATTTGAAGGGCATAATTTTGTTATTTGCTCTTTCGTACCACGTTTATACGATTATCATCCAGAGTCAATTCCGGCACCATATTATCATAGTAATGTTAATAGTGATGAAGTTCTTTACTATGTAGAAGGAAACTTTATGAGTCGCAAAGGTGTGGAAGAAGGTTCTATTACACTTCATCCGAGCGGGATTCCCCATGGGCCGCATCCGGGGAAAACAGAGGCAAGTATCGGGAAGAAAGAGACACTTGAATTAGCTGTTATGATAGACACATTCCGTCCGCTTCGTATTGTAAAACAAGCACATGAAACAGAAGATGAAAAGTATATGTATAGTTGGATTGAACAAGGTTCATATACTGTGAAATAAGTAAAAAAAGGCATGCTCTCAATAAGGGAGCATGCCTTTTTTATGGAATCGACATGTATAATAATACAAAAAGAGTTGTCGAAAGATATATAGAAAGAATGATAAGGATAGTGCATATTCAGAAGAATTTCTACTTGTTTCGACAAAAGTATTGACTAGGAAAAGCGTAATGAGTAAAATAAAAAGCGAATTAAAAATTTTCAGAAAATTTAAAACTTGGAGGAGTGAAAGATGAAGCAAATTTTTCAAAAGAAGCCAATTGCAAAGTTAATGCAAGAAAGTAAGCAAAAAACGTTAGCAAGAACATTGGGCGCGCTAGATTTAACTATGCTTGGAATCGGAGCAATTGTTGGAACTGGTATTTTTGTTCTAACGGGTGTTGTGGCAGCGAAACATTCTGGGCCAGCTATTATATTATCATTTGCGATTGCCGCGCTAGCTTGTGCCTTTGCTGCATTTTGTTATGCTGAATTTGCTTCTTCAGTTCCTGTCTCGGGCAGTGTGTATACGTATACATACGCGACGATGGGGGAAGTATTCGCATTTTTAATTGGCTGGGACTTAATGCTTGAATATTTACTTGCTACATCTGCTGTAGCAAACGGTTGGTCTGCATATTTTCAATCTTTATTAAAGGGGTTTGGAATCCACATTCCGACTATTCTCTCCTCGGCTCCTGGTACAGGAAAGGGTGGAATAATTGATCTACCTGCAGTTCTAATTATTTTAGTGATGACAGTTCTTTTATCTAGAGGTGTTCGTGAAAGTGCACGAGTAAATAACATTATGGTATTTATTAAAATAGCAGTTGTTCTTATTTTTATTTTTGCTGGTTTTAATTATGTGAAACCTGAAAACTGGACGCCTTTTATGCCATTTGGTTTAGATGGTGTAATGGCTGGAGCGGCCACAGTATTCTTCGCATTTATAGGATTTGATGCAGTTTCAACAGCGGCAGAAGAAGTGAAACGTCCGCAACGTGATTTACCAATTGGTATTATTGCATCGTTATTAATTTGTACAGTTCTTTATATCGTTGTTTCGCTTATTTTGACAGGAATTGTTCCATACGGCCAGCTAAATATATCAGATCCAGTTGCTTTTGCACTGCAATTTATTGGACAAGATGGCTTAGCGGGGGTAATTTCAGTAGGAGCAATTACAGGGATTACAACAGTAATGCTAGTTATGATGTATGGGCAAGTTCGTGTTTCTTATGCGATGAGCCGAGATGGTTTATTACCGAAGCGTCTTGCTAAAGTTCATCCGAAATTTAAAACGCCATTTTTAAATACATGGACAACGGGAATTATTGCGGCACTGATTTCAGGATTAATAGATTTAAATGTTTTAGCACATCTTGTAAACATGGGGACATTGTCAGCATTTGCACTCGTAGCTGTTGCGGTAATTGTAATGAGAAGAACCCATCCAGACTTACCAAGGGCATTTAAGGCTCCGCTTGTACCGTTTTTACCAGCGTTAACAGTGATTTTCTGTTTATACTTAATGCTTCAATTATCGGGGACAGCATGGATTAGTTTTGGGATATGGATGGTTATTGGTATAGCGGTTTACTTCTTATATAGCCGAAAACATAGTGCTTTAAATAATAGTAAAAAAGAAGAAGATGTTGCGAATTTATAAGCGGAAAAAATCCATTCTAATTCTGTTAGAATGGATTTTTTTATTTGAAAATTTACATTTTTCTGAACTTATTATAAGATAATTGTTGGCTAACTAAAGGAGTGAAATGATGAAAAATACGTGGCGTGAGTTAAGGGAGATGGACCGTAACGTATGGATCCGATTTATTGGAGAGACGTTAAATGGAATTGCAATGATGATGTTAATGCCTTTTTTTGCATTATATTTAAAAGATAAGGTAGATTCGTTGTTGGAAGTTGGGGTTATTATGGCGCTTTCTCCAATTGCTGCAAGCTTTGGGTCACTTATAGGAGGGAGAATTGCTGACATATATGGAAGAAAGCCGATTATGATATTTTCTATGGCAAGTAATGCATTATTAATGCTCGGTTTTCTATTTATAGAAGGATTTATTCCATATGCAATTTTATCTATTTTTTTAGGATTGAGTAATTCTTTATTTCATCCAGCTGCATCAGCTATGGTCGCAGATGTAACGGCACCAGAAAAAAGAACAGAGGCATATGGTTTATTACGAATGGGACACAATATAGGTGCTGCGATTGGTCCGATAATGGGAGCATCAGTAGTTGTGTTGTCAAAGAATCTTGTGTTTATTATTGCCTCTTCTACAATGCTATTTTATGCGTTACTTGTATTGCTTCTTATTCAAGAGACGATGCCAAAGAGGACAGATAAGGAAGAACATAAAGAAAAGGAATCTGGGGCAGTTTGGAAAATTGTCATGCGAGATAAGGCATTAATGATTTACTTATTAGCAGGTATTATCATTTCGATGGGGTTTTCTCAAACAGAAGGCATGTTGCCACTACATTTTGATAACGAAATGAAGCGTATTTTTGGAGCGAATAATCCATATCCATATTTAATGGCGTTAAACGGACTATTAGTTGTTTTATTCCAATTTCAAATTTCAAAATGGGCTACGGATAAACCAGTCGGGAAGACGATGTTATATGGTGCATGTTTGTTCGGGATTGGATTGTTTTTTATAGGGTGGTTACCGAAGTGGTTTGGAGAGTTTAATACAAATGCTACAGTTATTTTAATAACACTACTGTTCGTTTATGCTATATATACGTTAGGTGAGATGATTATGTCGCCTGTACAGATGACATTTGTAGCAAACTTGGCCCCTGAGCATTTGAGAGGGACTTATATGGGCGCTGCAAGTTTGCAGTGGATTACAGGAAGCGCATTTGGTCCACTTTTGGGAGGCTTTTTATTAGATCGATTACTTGGCCACTTGCTATTTACAATTTTAGCTGTAGGATGTGTAGTTGCAGGTATTGTATATATTTCTTTAGATCGCCTTATTGAGCAAAGGCAAAAAGATACACTAACCAAACAATCTTCTTAGTAAATAGGTGACATACACAAAAAAGGGGATTTCTACATATTTTAGGTACATAACTAGATAGGATTACCATTTCATTTTAAAATTCACCTTTGTATAGTAGTGGAATAGAAAAAGTGTAGAAAACCAATAAGTAGTGTCATTTAATTATTTGTGGAAGTTACATTTTATTTCAAATAGGAACTACCTATTTTTATAAAAAGTGCTAAAATAGAAAAATGAAAACAATTGGTTAGGGTGATTTCAGTGACAAAAATTAAATTAGGTTTATTATATGGTGGAAAATCAGCTGAGCATCAAGTTTCGTTACAGACGGCTCTTGCTGCTATTAAAGCTTTAAATCAAGATAAATTCGAGATTCATCCAATTTATATTACAGAACAAGGTCAATGGGTACGTGGTGAGCGTATTGAAGGTGAAGTAACAGATGTTGAAGCTTTAAAAATGAGTAGTGCAGAAAATGCGATTTCTCCGTTATCATTAAGTACAGAGATTATTCCATCTGCAGCTTCTGAGGAAAACGCTATTGACGTTATTTTCCCATTACTACATGGACCAAACGGTGAAGATGGAACGGTTCAAGGATTATTAGAATTGATGAATATTCCTTATGTAGGAAATGGTGTTCTAGCATCATCTGCTGGTATGGATAAAGTTGTTATGAAAAACATCTTTGCAGAGGCTGGTTTAAAACAAGCAAAATATGCGTCTTTCATTCGCAGTGCATGGGAAAAAGATCGCCAGGAAGCTTATTCTAAAGTAGAAGATAAGTTAGGATATCCTTGTTTTGTAAAACCAGCAAACCTTGGTTCAAGTGTTGGTATTAATAAGTGTAAAAATCGTGAAGAACTTGAGAATGCATTTGTAGAGGCATTCCAATTTGATCGCAAAATTATTGTAGAAGAAAATATTGTAGGTCGTGAAGTAGAAGTTGGGGTACTAGGTAATGATGAGCCGAAATGTTCAGTTGTAGGTGAAATCGTTCCGAAAAAGGACTTCTATGATTATAAGTCGAAATATATCGATGGTGATACGGCGTTAATTATTCCAGCTGAAATGACAGAAGAAGAATCTGATGTGATTAAGCGTGATGCAATTATTGCGTTCCAATCATTAGATGGTGCAGGCTTAACGCGAGCTGATTTCTTCTTAACGAAAGACGGAGAAGTGTATATTAACGAAGTAAACACTATGCCAGGATTTACACCGTTTAGTATGTTCCCTCTATTATGGCAACATACTGGGTTACCGTATCCAGAGTTAATCGAAGAGTTAATTCGTTTAGCGATTGAACGTCACGAAGAAAAACAAAAAATTAAATATACAATCTAACAAAAAAAGGAGGAAGCACTATTCGTAGGAATAGTGCTTCCTCTATGTAAGGAGCGTTTCTATATGATAAAGCGAATGTTAAAGCAAGTAGAACAGATGGTAAATGGTACTGGATTAGCAGAGCAATATGAGGGAACTATTATTCAAGGCGTGTCTATTGATACGAGAAAAATTGAAAAAGGAAACTTATATGTTCCGATTCAAGGGGAGCGTTTCGATGGACATGCTTTTGTAGATAAAGCAGTTGAAAATGGAGCTGTAGCTACATTGTGGATGAAAGATGTAGCAAATCCACCCGAGAATCTTCCGGTTATTTTTGTAGAAGATACGCTATCTGCACTGCAAATGTTAGCGAAAAACTATCGCGATCAATTGGATGTTAAAGTTGTTGGTGTGACAGGTAGTAACGGTAAAACATCCACGAAAGATATTGTGACAAGTATTCTCGCGACTAAGTTCAAAGTTCAAAAAACAGAAGGAAATTTCAATAACCATATTGGGTTACCTCTCACTATTTTAAACTTAGAAGAAAATACAGAAGTAGCTGTATTAGAAATGGGTATGTCAAGCCGAGGAGAGATTGAATTTTTATCTAAGTTAGCTCGTCCTAATGCAGCTATCATTACGAATATTGGTGAAGCACATTTAATGGATTTAGGATCTCGTGAGGCCATTGCTGAAGCGAAATTAGAAATTGTTACAGGGTTACAAGAAGGTGGCGTGTTCGTATATAATGGAGATGAGCCGTTATTAACGAATCGTGTTCCTGAAATGAATTTAGCAGCGGAAACAGTTACGTTTGGTGATGCAAGAGCCAACGATTACTATCCAACAACTGTAACATTACAGGCAACTGGGACACATTTTAAAATGAATAGAGATGAAAATATTTCATTCTACCTACCGGTGTTAGGAAAACATAATGTGTACAATACACTTGCTTCAATGGCAATTGCGACACATTTTGGTGTGACGTGGGAAGAAATGAAACAAGGTTTAGTAACACTTCAAATGACGGGCATGCGTATGGAGATTGTAAAAACGGATAGTGGATTAACAATTATCAACGATGCTTATAATGCAAGTCCGACGGCTATGGAGGCAGCATTCCATTTAATGAATGGTTTAGATGGATTTACTAAAAAAATCGTTGTGCTTGGTGATATGTTAGAACTTGGAAATCAAGAAGTGCAGTTCCATTATGAGGTAGGTAAATTAATCGATCCAGCAAAAATCTCACATGTATTCACATACGGTAGATTAGGAGCTCAAATTGCTGAAGGAGCAAAAATTAATTTCCCTAATGAACGTGTAAAGGCGTATGATAATAAAGAAGAGTTAGTAAGAGATTTACAAGCAGTAGTCGATGCGAAAGATGTTGTATTAATAAAAGCATCTCGCGGTATGAAATTAGAAGAAGTAATTACGATGTTGAAATAATTGGTGTATATAAATAGGGATGATAGTCACGAAAATAGAAGAAACTTATAATAAGCGCTTACAGTAAATGATAAAAAAATAAAAGTAAAGAAAAAGGCCCTGAATATAAAATAAGGTAACAGTTGGGTTTGCTTTTTACACATACAAAACTTATAATTGATAAAGTGTAATAACGTTTAGAAGTATTTTCGTGAAGAATATACGCCCGGTTATATACGTGAGCATTCAGGAAAAGGGCTTTTCCGCAAATTCGGAAAACGCCTTTTTTTAAATGATAAGTATAGGATAGAAAAGGAGAAGTAACATTGACAACATTTCGAGAATTAGGATTAAGTGAGTCTTTACTGCAATCGGTTGAAAGTATGGGCTTTGAAGAGGCTACGCCGATTCAAGCTGAAACAATTCCACATGCATTGCAAGGTAAGGATATTATTGGGCAAGCGCAAACAGGTACAGGGAAAACAGCAGCATTCGGATTACCACTATTAGATAAAGTGGATACAAATAAAGAAGCAGTTCAAGGTATTGTTATCGCGCCAACGCGTGAATTAGCAATTCAAGTTGGAGAAGAGCTATACAAAATTGGTAAACATAAACGTGTTCGTATTCTACCAATTTATGGTGGTCAAGATATTAACCGCCAAATTCGTGCTCTAAAAAAACACCCACACATTATTGTTGGTACGCCGGGTCGTATTTTAGATCATATTAACCGTAAAACACTTCGCTTACAAAACGTAGAGACTGTTGTTCTTGATGAAGCGGATGAAATGTTAAACATGGGCTTCATTGAAGATATTGAAGCGATTTTAACAGATGTGCCAGAAACACATCAAACATTATTATTCTCAGCGACAATGCCAGATCCAATCCGTCGTATTGCTGAGCGTTTCATGACTGAGCCTCAACACATTAAAGTAAAAGCAAAAGAAGTAACAATGCCAAACATTCAGCAGTTCTATTTAGAAGTGCAAGAAAAGAAAAAGTTTGACGTGTTAACACGCTTACTAGATATTCAATCTCCAGAGCTTGCGATCGTATTCGGTCGTACAAAGCGTCGTGTTGATGAATTATCAGAAGCATTAAACTTACGTGGTTATGCAGCAGAAGGTATTCATGGTGACTTAACACAGGCGAAACGTATGTCTGTATTACGTAAATTTAAAGAAGGTGCTATTGAAGTTCTTGTTGCAACAGACGTTGCTGCACGTGGTCTTGATATTTCAGGCGTAACACACGTATACAACTTCGATATCCCACAAGATCCAGAATCATACGTTCACCGTATCGGTCGTACTGGCCGTGCAGGTAAAAAAGGTATTGCAATGTTATTTGTAACACCACGTGAATCAGGACAATTAAAAAATATCGAGCGTACAACAAAGCGTAAAGTTGATCGTATGGAAGCACCGACACTTGATGAGGCATTAGAAGGTCAACAACGTTTAATCGCTGAAAAACTTCAAAGCACAATCCAAAATGAGAACTTATCATACTACAAGCGTATTGCAGAAGAAATGTTAGAAGAGAATGACTCTGTAACAGTAGTAGCTGCTGCTTTAAAAATGATGACTAAAGAGCCGGATACAACTCCGATCGCTTTAACATCAGAACCACCAGTTGTTTCAAGAGGTGGCGGTTCTAAAAAACGTGGCGGTAACGGAGGCGGATACCGTGATGGTAACCGTAATCGTAGTCGTGACGGACGTGGCGGTGGCGATGGTCGTAACCGTGATGGACGTAATCGTGACGGAAACCGTGATCGCAATCGTGATGGAAACCGTGATCGTAATCGTGATGGTGGCAGTCGTGGTCGTAGAGGTGAAGGTCAAGGTCGCCCAGGATCTTCAAATGGACGCGGCGAAAGAAAACATCATAGCCGTCCACAAGCTTAATAAAAAAGAGAATGCCCTTTGTTGGCATTCTCTTTTTTTATTTCTGTAATTGTGCATACTACATAGTAGTTATGATAGAAAAGGGGCTGTTATATGCTTGTAAGGCTTGGTTACGTTGCGATGAGTGTGCATTTGAAGAATGCATCCCCATCTCAAACGATGACGTACGCACAGTTTCAGAAAATAGATGATCGTGATGCTGCAATTCGTAAACTTGAAAGAATTGCTAATTCCAATTTGGAAAATTGTTTACGTTTATTAAAGCATAATAAGGGACATGACATATCTTTCTTTCGGCTTAGTTCTAAGCTCATTCCTTTAGCGAATCATGAGGAATTGCTAGAGTGGAACTATATTCGTCCTTTAAAAGAAAAATTGAAAGAATTAGGTGAATATGCAATTCATATGAATATGCGAATTGATTTCCATCCAGATCATTTTGTTGTACTAAATTCACCTGAGGAGAGTGTTTTTAAACAATCTGTAAAGACATTGCAGATGCACAAAAAATTATTAAAAGGCATGGGGATTGAACATAAGCAACGATGTGTACTACATGTTGGAGGAGGGTATAAAGATAAAGAACTTGCATTAGAGCGTTTTATAGAGAATTGGTCTAATGTCCCAAGGGGTATTCAAGAAATGATTATATTAGAAAATGATGATACAACTTTTACGTTAGAGGAAACATTATATTTAGGAGAAAAATTAGATATTCCCGTCGTGTTTGATTTGCATCACCATATGATGAATAATGAGCAAGAAGATTGGTATGAAGATTGGGCACGTGTTGTTCATACGTGGGAAACATCTTTGTTACCGGTTAAAATGCATATCTCTAGCCCTAGAGAGGGAAAAGATCCAAGAGCTCATGCAGATTATATTAATGTAGACGCATTTTTATCTTTTTTAAGAAGGATAAAGGGAAGTGTTCCGCAAATTGATTGTATGATTGAGGCGAAGATGAAGGATGAGTCTTTATTTCAATTAATGAGGGATTTAAACGAACAGGTAGATGTAGAAATTATCGATGGTGCAAGCTTTTATATTAAATAAGCTTTGCACCATCGTTTTTTTTTGTTAAAAAGGGAGTTAAAATGCCGCCGGTTATTAAACCTGTTAAATGACTGATCGGATTGGCGGAAGGATTAAAGAAAGTAAATAGCAGTAATAGAAGTATCACAATTGAGAAAATGGCAATTTCTTTTGGTTTTGAAGAGCGGTATCGATTGTACAATAAAAATAATTGTGCGCCTAATAGTCCGAAAATACCACCTGATGCACCTGCGTGAATATATTCAGGAGGCATAATAATATAAGAAGAAATATTTCCGGAAATTCCAGAAAGAAAAAATAGAATAAAAAAAGAAAAGTGTCCGAGTTGCTTTTCGATAGAAGAACCAAGTGCAAACAAAAAAATACTATTAGAAAGAAAATGTTGTAAGTCTACGTGTACCAGAAGGGAAGTTATGACACGCCACCATTCTCCTTTAGCGATATATTCATTAGAGGCTGCCAGTGGGAAGAGGAAAAAGTCGCCTAATATCATCATAACTAAGTGAATAAAAAGTAAGGTGAGAATAGTCGGTTGTAAAGAAATTTGAGTAGATCTTATTAGCATACGGTTACTATCACCCCTTTTGCATCAGAAAGATTCTCTGTTATTCTTATCAATATGAAAGAAGAAAGTTAAATAGAAGAAGGGGATTTTGAAATGATTATAGGGATTGGAATCGATATTATTGAATTAAATCGTATTGAAAAAATGCTAGATGGAAAGCTTAAATTTATGGAACGTATTTTAACAGAAAATGAACGTAATGTTGCTATGGAGCTGAAAGGAAGTCGTCTTACAGAGTTTGTAGCTGGAAGGTTTGCAGCGAAAGAGGCGTATTCAAAAGCTGTAGGTACTGGTATCGGGAAAGAAGTGAGCTTTTTAGATATTGAAGTGAAAAATGATGAAAGAGGTAAGCCGATTCTGATTACAAGTGCAGAGTGTGTTGTTCATTTATCAATTAGTCATAGTAAGGAATTTGCTGTTGCTCAAGTTGTTTTAGAAAGCTCGTCACGCTAGTCTGCATATTTTATATCTTTGTCTCATATATTTGAGGTAGCGATAAGGAAGGTACATCTTCCATTCATTTATAGGGGCAAAGGGGCTGAAGTGATGAAAAGGCGTCTGTTTTTAGTTCTTGTCGGTTTGTTGACCGTTTTTGTGTTGGCGGGTTGTGTGGAAAAGAAACAAGATGATGTCGTGAGAGATTTAGAGGCAAAAGTAAAAGGGATGAAAAGTTATCAAGCTGAAGCGAAATTATCTATTAAAACAGGAAATGAGCCTCAGGAGTATAATGTAGAGATTTGGCATAAGGAACCGTCTTTTTATCGTGTGAATTTAAAGAATGCAAAAAAAGATCAGAGCCAAATCATTTTAAGAAATGAAGAAGGTGTATTTGTATTAACGCCAGCACTTAATAAGAGCTTCCGTTTTCAAAGTGATTGGCCGCAAAATAGCAGCCAGGCTTATTTATATGAATCACTTGTAAGAGATATTTTGCAGGATAAGAAAAACCTTACTTTCGAGAAAACAGATAAGTATTATATTTTTAAAACAAAAACAAACTATCAACATCAAAATATGTTGCCGAAACAAGAGATTACGCTGAAGAAGAGCGATTTGACTCCAGTTTCAGTGAAGTTAATGGATAATGATCAAAATGTTCTTGTAAAAGTAGATTTCTCTAAGGTGAAATTCGATGCGAAATTTGATAAAGGTGCATTTGATACGAAACAAAATATGTCTAGAGCGCAGGTAGATGTTCAAACAACAGCGAAAGAAGACAAACCGTTTGCTATTTTGTATCCACTTGATACACCGCAAGGTATGACTCTGCAAGATGAAAAAGAGTTGAAGACAGACAGTGGCAAGCGTGCGATACTCACATACACTGGAAATAAGAAATCCTTTACTTTAATACAAGAAAAGGCAAAAGTTGCAGAGGCTTCATCAGCGGTAAGTGTAAGTGGAGAACCAGTTGATCTTGGGTTTACGATTGGTGCATTGACGAAAGACTCTGTAACGTGGTCGCATAACGGAGTAGAATATATGCTCGTGTCTAAAGGTTTAGAGCCGAAGGAGCTACTAATGGTTGCTCGTTCAGTTACAGCGAAGCAGGTGAAGTAGACTTCTTAGACGTGGTGATATATGTGCACCACGTCTTTTCTTAGTTTGAAGGTGGATTTCATAAAAGAAGCATATAAAAGAATAAGCTTCGCATATCGTGTATAAGGAAGTGTATTTATGGAAGAAGCACCA
Source organism: Bacillus sp. AR8-1 (assembly GCF_008042345.1). NCBI lineage: Bacteria > Bacillati > Bacillota > Bacilli > Caryophanales > Bacillaceae > Bacillus > Bacillus sp. AR8-1. The sequence continues at coordinate 6,485 of NZ_QNUB01000031.1, read as the reverse complement.
TTTTACCGTGACACTTGGGTGGAAGTGGATTTAGATGCCATTTATAACAACGTTACACATATTAAAGAGTTCATCCCAAGTGATGTAGAGATTTTTGCTGTAGTTAAAGCAAACGCGTATGGGCACGATTATGTACCGGTGGCTAAAACGGCATTAGAAGCGGGTGCAACAAGGTTAGCTGTGGCTTTTTTAGATGAAGCTTTAGTGCTTCGGAGGGCTGGTATTACTGTGCCGATTTTAGTGTTAGGTCCCTCGCCGCCGCGTGATGTAAATGTAGCTGCTGAAAATGATGTAGCGCTAACTGTTTTTCAAAAAGAATGGGTGGACGAAGCAATTAAACTTTGGGATGGTTCATCTGTGATGAAATTCCATATTAACTTTGATAGTGGTATGGGGAGAATTGGAATACGTGAAAGAAAAGAACTGAAAGCATTTTTAAAGAGTTTAGAAGGTGCACCGTTTTTAGAGTTAGAAGGAGTATACACGCATTTTGCAACGGCAGATGAGGTAGAGACTTCGTATTTTGATAAGCAATATAACACGTTCTTAGAGCAGTTAAGTTGGTTGAAAGAATTCGGAGTGGATCCTAAGTTTGTCCATACAGCTAATAGTGCTGCCACGTTACGTTTTCAAGGGATTACATTTAATGCAGTGCGAATTGGGATTGCAATGTATGGATTATCTCCTTCTGTAGAAATACGTCCTTTTTTACCATTTGAATTAGAACCGGCGCTATCACTGCATACGAAAGTAGCTCATATTAAACAGGTGATTAAAGGTGATGGAATTAGTTATAACGTCACTTATCGAACGAAAACTGAAGAATGGATCGCGACTGTAGCGATTGGTTATGCAGATGGATGGCTTAGAAGATTACAAGGATTTGAAGTGCTTATAAATGGTAAAAGGGTACCGATTGTAGGGCGAGTAACAATGGATCAGTTCATGATTCATCTTCCTTGTGAAGTGCCGCTTGGTACGAAAGTTACGCTTATTGGAAGGCAGGGAGATGAGTATATTAGCGCTACAGAGGTTGCGGAATATTCAGGGACTATTAATTATGAAATTATTGCAACGATCAGTTTCCGTGTGCCAAGAATATTTATACGGAATGGTAAGGTTGTAGAGATAATTAATTACTTGAACAATATATAGAAGGTAGTATGATTGCTTCTTGTCATTGGAGTGACTGTTCATTGCTGGATAATAAGCTCTTTTTGATGAGAAGCTTTTTACTTATAATCATTTTTTATATAAGTTACACGTAAGTTTTGAAGAGGAGTTCTATTGTTTTTAGTTAGTTATGAGATAAAAAATTTAAGAAGATGAATGTTTTGTTTATGAATTGGAAAACATAAGCAAGGAATAAGGAAGTCTTTGCAACAGGCTCCATACAATGGTATTATTACAATAGGTGTCATATATATATATTTGGGTGTGTAGTTGACGGTGGAGGTGTATTTTTGTGTCCGAATCAAGTGTAACTACTGAAATCGTGGTTCGGTTGCCAAAGCAAATGGTAACGGAATTGGACGGAATTGGAAAACAAGAGAATAAGAATCGCCATGAACTAATTTGCCAGGCAACACAATTGTTATTGCGTCAACATAAGACGAAGAAACGCTACCAACATGAATCAATGCGACGTGGGTATATTGAAATGGGAAAAATTAATCTTGGTATTGCATCTGAAGCTTTCTTAGCGGAGTATGAAGCAGCTCATACAGTAGAACGCTTAGTTAGCGGGGGGTAATATTTTGATTGTAAAACGCGGCGACGTGTATTTTGCAGACCTTTCCCCAGTTGTTGGTTCTGAGCAAGGAGGCGTTCGTCCGGTTCTTGTCATTCAAAATGACATCGGAAATCGTTTTAGTCCAACGGTGATTGTAGCGGCTATTACTGCACAGATTCAAAAAGCGAAATTACCCACTCATGTGGAAATTGATGCGAAAAAGTATGGTTTTGAGAGAGATTCTGTTATTTTACTTGAGCAGATTCGAACAATCGATAAGCAACGCTTAACGGACAAAATCACTCATTTAGATGAAGTGATGATGAGTCGTGTAGATGAAGCGTTACAAATTAGTTTAGGACTAATAGATTTTTAAATCGGCAGTTTAAGTTGCTCTCTTTGAAGGGCAACTTTTTTTATTATAGAGGAGGTTACGGTTGTATATGGAAATGGTAGATAATCGACAAGCGTTAATGAAAATGTTAGTGAAAGAATTAGGCTTTAGCGAAAAGCAAGTTCGTCATGTTATTCAATTAACAGAAGAAGGTAACACAGTTCCATTTATTGCTCGTTACCGAAAAGAATGGACAGGCTCTTTAGATGAGGTGCAAATTCGTGCGATTTTAGAGAGATGGCAATATATGATGCAACTTGAAGATAGGAAGGAAGAAGTTATTCGTCTTATTGATGAGAAGGGAAAACTGACAGGAGAGCTGAGACAGCAAATTGTTAAAGCTACAAAGTTGCAGGAAGTAGAAGATTTGTATCGCCCATATAAAGAGAAAAGAAGAACGAAAGCGACGATTGCAAAAGAAAAAGGGTTAGAACCGTTAGCTGAATGGTTGTTGTTATATAAGAAAGAAGATCCGGCTAAAAAGTCAGTGGAATTTATTAATGCAGAGAAAGAAGTGCAATCTGCAGAAGAAGCTTTACAAGGTGCACAAGACATTATTGCAGAAATGATTTCAGATGAAGCTACGTATCGTAGTTGGATTCGAAATATTACTTTTAGAAAAGGTATTATGTCTTCGTCTGTAAAAGGTGAAGAAAAAGATGAAAAGAATATATATGAAATGTATTACAGTTATGAAGAACCATTGCAAAAAGTAGTACCACATCGTGTATTAGCAATGAATCGCGGTGAGAAAGAAGATATATTGAGAGTTTCTGTTGTCCCACCAGTAGATGAGATATTAAATTTCTTATATAAGAAAGTAATTCGTGATAACGATTCTAAAAGTGCGCATTATGTACAATTAGCGATTGAAGATGGTTATAAACGATTAATTCAATCTTCAATCGAAAGAGAAATTCGTAAAGAATTAACAGAAATAGCTGAAGAACAAGCGATACATATTTTCTCTGAGAACTTACGTAACTTATTATTACAACCTCCGATGAAAGGGAAAGTCGTGCTAGCGGTAGACCCGGCATATAGAACTGGTTGTAAATTATCTGTAGTAGATGATACGGGGAAAGTACTACATATTGATGTTATTTATCCGCATCCGCCTGTTCGTAAATATGATGACGCAAAAACGAAAGTTCTTTCTATTATAGATAAATATCAAGTTGAAATGATTGCAATTGGTAATGGGACAGCATCTAGAGAAACAGAGGAATTTATAGTAGATGTATTACAAAGTGTGAAACAGGAAGTCTTTTATATTATTGTAAATGAAGCGGGTGCTAGTGTATATTCAGCTTCTGATTTAGCTCGTGAAGAATTCCCGAATTTACAAGTTGAAGAGAGAAGTGCCGTTTCTATTGGAAGACGTCTGCAAGATCCACTGGCTGAACTTGTGAAAATTGATCCTAAATCAGTTGGGGTTGGACAATACCAACATGATGTATCTCAAAAGAGATTGAATGAGTCATTAACATTTGTAGTAGAGACAGCTGTTAACCAAGTTGGGGTTAATGTAAATACGGCTTCGGTTGCATTGTTACAATATGTTTCAGGTTTATCGAAAACTGTTGCGAAAAATATTGTGGCAAAGAGAGAAGAGGATGGGAAATTCACAAAGCGCACGGAATTAAAGAAAATCCCACGTTTAGGTGCAAAGACGTACGAACAATGTATAGGTTTCTTGCGTATATTAGAAGGAGCGAATCCATTAGATCGAACAGGTATTCATCCCGAACAATATAAAAATGTTGAATTGTTATTGAAGAGTTTAGGGTTATCGATAGATGACGTAGGACAACCGCAATTACAAAAGAGATTGGAAGAAGTAGAGATTTCTAAGTTGTCTCAAGAAACGGGGGTTGGGGAGCCGACGTTAGTTGATATTATAGATGCGCTCATTAGCCCAGAACGAGATATGAGGGATGAGTTGCCTAAACCACTTCTGAAAAAAGGGATTTTGAAATTAGAAGATTTAAAACGTGGTATGGAACTAGAAGGAACAGTGCGTAACGTTGTTGATTTTGGTGCTTTTGTTGATGTAGGCGTAAAGCAAGATGGTTTAGTGCATATTTCTAAGCTTAGTAAACAGTTTGTAAAGCATCCGTTAGATGTTGTATCAGTAGGACAAATTGTAAAAGTATGGGTAGATGATATTGATACAAAAAAAGGACGCGTTGCACTATCTATGTTGCCGATTGAATAGTAAGAGAAGAGAGCAGATGAAACTGCTCTTTTTTTATAGAATAAAAAGTGTAATGGATTATGAGTTTTGATGTATTTTGCTATAATAAAACCAGCATTCATTTAGCAATTTAATTTGATACCGGTTTTTTTCGAAATATGCACGTTGCATCTGTTTTTTTAGCCACGTAGGCATAGGAATCCCTCCTTGTTTAATCCTACTCTCAAAAATCTAAAGTGCTATTGATGAGAGGTTGGTGAGTGGATTTCTATTCATGTTGTGTTTTTAGAAACCACGCGTCTTGAATGAGGATGGGTATATGTACTATTTAATATATGTATAAGAAGCGTGAAAAGTGTAAAAATATTTTTTTGTTTAGGAGGAATGAGAATGGGCGAGGGAGAAATTCAACGGCTAGTGGAAGAAGTATCGCTACAATACTTCGGAATGCCGTTTTTACATAAAGCAACGTTCAATAGTAGGCTGCGTACAACTGGTGGACGTTATTTGTTGAAGAGTCACAATGTTGAACTGAATTATCGATATTACGAAATGTATGGTAAGGAGGAGTTAATCGGAATCATCAAACATGAACTGTGTCATTATCACTTGCATATTACAGGAAGAGGGTATAAGCACAGGGACAGAGATTTTCGTGAGTTGTTAAAGAAAGTTGATGCACCTCGTTTTTGTAAACGAATGATTAATGAAGAGAAGGAAAAAAAGATTTATAAGTATGAATGTATGGAGTGTTTACTTCAATATGTAAGAAGGCGTCAAATAAATACAAAAAGATATGTCTGCGGAAAGTGTAAAGGGAAACTCAAACCGATATCGAAAACATCTTGACAGTAAAAACGCAATCCAGTATATTATAAACATGTCACGTTTGAACAAGATGTTGTTAAAAACTTCTTGACTTACAGAAAGAATTTTTATAAGATACAAATTGTCTTCATTATTCCGCAGTAGCTCAGTGGTAGAGCTATCGGCTGTTAACCGATCGGTCGTAGGTTCGAGTCCTACCTGCGGAGCCATACAGAGAAGTACCCAAGTGGCTCAAGGGGCTCCCCTGCTAAGGGAGTAGATCGCTAACGCGGTGCGAGGGTTCGAATCCCTTCTTCTCTGCCATACATATTGGCCCGTTGGTCAAGTGGTTAAGACACCGCCCTTTCACGGCGGTAACACGGGTTCGAATCCCGTACGGGTCACCACTTCGGAGGATTAGCTCAGCTGGGAGAGCACCTGCCTTACAAGCAGGGGGTCGGCGGTTCGATCCCGTCATCCTCCACCATATGAATTTTATATGAATAGTATTATCGCGGGGTGGAGCAGTACGGTAGCTCGTCGGGCTCATAACCCGAAGGTCGCAGGTTCAAATCCTGTCCCCGCAACCAAATGGTCCCGTGGTGTAGTGGTTAACATGCCTGCCTGTCACGCAGGAGATCGCCGGTTCGACCCCGGTCGGGACCGCCATTTTAACTTCTGCTAATTGGCAGTTGTTTTTTATTGGACATTATGGTACAATAACATTTGTCTTTGAAAATAAGATATTTTTTCGATGGGCTATAGCCAAGCGGTAAGGCAACGGACTTTGACTCCGTCATGCGCTGGTTCGAATCCAGCTAGCCCAGCCATTTACGAGCCATTAGCTCAGTTGGTAGAGCATCTGACTTTTAATCAGAGGGTCGAAGGTTCGAATCCTTCATGGCTCACTTTTTGTTTTTTCCGCGCGGTCGTGGCGGAACGGCAGACGCGCTAGGTTGAGGGCCTAGTGGGGGAAACCCCGTGGAGGTTCAAGTCCTCTCGGCCGCATCAAAAAAATCTTAAAAAAGTACTTGCATTTGAAAAAGTAGTATGATAAGATAATTGAGTGCCAAAATACGACGACGACCCCCCCATCATGAATATGCGCCCGTAGCTCAATTGGATAGAGCGTTTGACTACGGATCAAGAGGTTAGGGGTTCGACTCCTCTCGGGCGCGCTTATTACGGGAAGTGGCTCAGCTTGGTAGAGCACCTGGTTTGGGACCAGGGGGTCGCAGGTTCAAATCCTGTCTTCCCGACCACGCGGGTGTAGCTTAGTGGTAAAACAAGAGCCTTCCAAGCTCTGGTCGAGAGTTCGATTCTCTTCACCCGCTTTTAGTTCTTTGAAAACTGAA
>NZ_QNUB01000030.1:0-51246 GCF_008042345.1 Bacillus sp. AR8-1 | reverse complement strand
GGGTGGCGGCGGTGGTGGCTGGGGTGTTGAACTCGGATTTGGTTTCATCTTCGGAATCACATTAGCTGCATTATTTTTCATTTAACATAGTAAAGAGTTGGCTACCTTTAGCCAACTCTTTTTCTTTATTTTTCACATATAAAAATACGATGCCCTAAAATGTGTTGGTACATAAGCCGTACATTTTCATGCTGTACCCACGCCTCATATAACTCATTCGGAATATGTGAGGATACATTCCATTCTGGCTCTTCTACATAGCCAGAGATTGTTTCTGCAATCGTGCCACCGCCAGCAATTGTGATTCTTTTAAAATTTGCTTTCTGAAATAATTGTACCCACTCATTCTCAGTTAATAGTTCTTTCATGCCATATAATTGGGCGATTTTTTCTTCCTCACCCTTATCAATGTGCCTATCAATAATCATCTCAATGACAACAAGCTTACCATCCTGCTGTAATACACGATAACACTCCGAGATAACCCTTTCTTTCTCTGTAAAAGCGATGATTGATTCTCCAAGTACGAACTCAAATGAGTTATTCAAACAAGGTAATTGCTCTACACTTCCTTCAATTAATTGTATAGCTAACCCTTCAAACAACCATCTATCTTTTGCCTTTTGAATCATAATTTCATTCTTTTCAACCGTTGTTACTTTATAACCAAATTCCCTTGTCATATATGCCGCTGTTTTTCCCGTACCGCAACCTATTTCAAGGACATTCGCTCCATATTTAAAAGGCAGTTGTGCTAACAATTGTTTTGTTAACGTAAAACCACCAGGATGAGCACTTCCTATTCCGTAATAAGCTAGGAAATCGATGTATGTGTTTCGCTTCATAGGACTCTCCTTCAAGTTTTCTATAATACATATATTCATCCTCAAAAAAATAGTGCACAGAAAAAAAAGCATTTTCAAGTGCAATGTTGCAACTTGAAAACGCTTTTTTCTTTTACTATTTCTCTTCTACATACGCCCATTTGAAACTATATTCCGGACTAATATTATGTTTTACAATTCCCTTTACATTTGGTTTCATAACATACGATCTACCACTTTGATATAAAGGTACGAGCGCTACATCTTCTTCAAGTAACAATTTTTCTGCTTTCCCTAGCTCTGTCCAACGTTTTTTTGCATCAGCCATCCATTCCGTCTTACTTTTATTAATAATGTCATCATATTTTGAATTTGAATAGCTCATCTGATTCTGTGAATTTTTCGTTTCAAACATATCAAGATATGTCATTGGATCCGCATAATCTGGATTCCAGCCACCATATGAGAAATCATAATCTTGGTCTGATTCTAATTTTAGTTTTTGCTTAAATGGCTGAAGTTTAATATTTACTGTTACACCCTTTAAATTCTTTTCAATTTGATCTTTTACATACTCCCCAACCTTTTTCGCATTACCAGTATCATAATTTAATAGCTCTATTGTCACTTGATCTTTTCCAAGTTCTTTTTTCGCAGCTTCCCAGGCTGCTGCTGCCTTTTTAGAGTCTTGTTTAAAACCATTTTTAAACGTTTCTGCGAAATCTTTACCGTCTGGTCCAGCTGCTAAACCTTTTGGTACTAAATAATCCACTGGTTTTGAACCATCATTTAAAATGACATTCGTTAAAGCTTTCTTATCGATTGATAATGCAATTGCTTCACGTAATTTTTTACTCTTTAACGGTGTATCTTGCCCACCACGTTTTTGATTTAGACGCAAGTAAAACGTACTTGTTTCTGAATATGCACCAAACTCTTCTTTATTATTTCTATACTTATCAACAAATTCACCTGATAAAAGTGTAAAATCAATCGCACCTGTATCATATAAATTTACTCTTGTAGCTGGTTCTTTTACTACACTATAGTTGATTTCTTCTAGTTTTACAGTCTTTTTATCCCAATACTGATCATTTTTCTTTAATTTCCAACCTTGTTCATGCTTCCAATCAGTAAGTACAAACGGTCCATTATAAACTGTCGTATCAGACTCTAAACCGTATTTATCTCCTTTTTCTTTTACGAACTTTTCATTTAATGGATAGTATGACGCGAATGCCATTAAATTTAAGAAATATGGTACTGGTCTCTCTAGTTCAACTTCCAGCGTATAATCATCTACCGCTTTTACACCTAATGTAGAAACTTCTGCTTTCCCTTGATTTATTGCCTCTGCATTTTTAAGATAGTAAGCAATAAACGCATACTCAGCAGCTGTTTTTGGATCTACTAGACGTTGCCATGCAAATACGAAATCTTTCGCTGTTACAGGATCACCGTTTGACCATTTTGCATCTTTTCGTAATTTGAATGTATATTTTTTGCCATCCTCGCTTTTCGTACTAGATTCTGCCGCCGCTGGAATTGGCTTGTTATCTTTATCTAGACGATATAACCCTTCCATCGTGTTTCCTAAAATTTGAGAACCTAACGTATCTGTATTTTTAGAAGTATCCATCGTCGGAATTTCATTCGTTTCTGTACGATTCATTACTTGCTTTGCCGCATATTTAATATCGGATTTTTTCTCTTCCCCGCCACTATTAGATGTCGTAGTCGTTTTCTTCTCCCCACCAGAAGATCCAGAACATGCTGTTAACGCCACACTCATTGCTAATACTGGCGCTACAACCGCCGTAAACTTTTTCATCTTTTTCTTCATTTTTGTACCCTCCCCAATTATATGTACGAAACTAACTTTGAGAGATTTCCAATTTAAATTATCAGAAAATTATTACTAATTATTATTCTACTAATTTTTCTCGAATTGTAAAGTATTTTTAAAAATATTCATAATAATTAATTTATTTACTTCAATAACAATCTATTACTACTATACGAATTCTCCCACATCTACTATATGTAAGTACCACTTTTCTTATTCTTCTCTATTTAATTTAATAGTAAAAGAGCGTTCTAAAAGTCATTATCTACCTTTAAAACGCTCTTATTTATTATTTCCCTTCCGTTACATAAGCCCACTTAAAGCTATATTCTGGACTGATGTTATGTTTCACAATTCCTTTAACATTCGGTTTCATTACATACGCTCTACCTGTTTGATATAAAGGAATTAATCCTGCATCTTCTTCAAGGAACAATTTCTCTGCTTTTCCTAACGTTTCCCAACGCTTCTTGGGATCAGACAATAATTCATTACCTGCTTTCGCTACCATTTCATCATATTTTGGATTCGAATAACTCATTTGGTTATATGGGCTCTTCGATTCAAACATATCAATAAACGTCATTGGATCCGAATAATCTGGGCTCCAACCTGCAAATGAAACTTCATAATCTTGCGCTGACTCTAATTTCAGTTTTTGTTTGAACGGCTGAATTTTCGTGTTAACCGTTACACCTTTTAAGTTTTTCTCAATTTGATCTTTAAAATAGTCAGCAATTTTTTTCGCAGTTCCATCATCATAGCTTAGTAGTTCAATTGTCACTTGATCTTTTCCAAGTTCTTTTTTCGCTACTTCCCAAGCTGCTGCACCTTTTTTCGGATCATATTTTAGACCATTTTTAAATGTATCTTGGTAATCTTTACCGTCAGGCCCTGTCGCAAGCCCTTTTGGTACTAATTGATCTGTTGCTTTTGAACCGTTATTTAAAATAACGTTCGCTAAACCTTTTTTATCAATTGATAATGCGATTGCTTCACGTAGTTTTTTGCTCTTTAACGGTGTATCTTGTCCGTTACGCTTTTGATTTAAACGTAAGAAGAATGTACTTGCTTCTGAATACTCACCGTACTCCTCTTTGTTCGATTTATATTTATCAACGAATTCTCCTGATAATAGTGTAAAATCAATTGATCCTGTATCATATAAGTTTACTTTCGTCGCAACTTCTTTTACTACACTATAGTTAATTTCTTCTAATTTCACAGTCTTTTTATCCCAATACTGATCATTTCTCTTTAATTGCCATCCTTGTTCATGTTTCCATGAAGCCATAACGAACGGTCCGTTATACAACGTTGTATCTGCTTCTAAACCGAACTTATCTCCTTTTTCTTTTACGAACTTTTCATTTAAAGGATAGTACGATGGGAATGCCATTAAATTCAAGAAATACGGTACTGGCTTTTCTAATTCTACTTCTAGCGTATAATCATCTACCGCTTTTGCTCCTAAATCTGTTAGAGGTTTTTCACCTTTATTAATTGCTTCTGCATTTTTAATATAGAAAGCGATAAACGCATATTCTGCAGCTGTATTTTTATCGAGTAAGCGCTGCCATCCGTATACGAAATCTTTCGCTGTTACAGGATCACCGTTTGACCATTTTGCATCTTTTCGTAATTTAAATGTATATTTTTTGCCATCCTCGCTTTTCGTACTAGATTCTGCCACAGCTGGGATTGGCTTATTATCTTTATCTAATCGATATAAACCTTCCATTGTGTTCCCTAAAATTTGAGAACCTAATGTATCAGTAGATTTTGAAACATCCATCGTCGGAATTTCTTGATTTTCTGTACGATTTAATACTTGTTTCGCTGCATATTTAATTTCAGCTTTTTTCTCTTCCCCACCACCACTAGACGTCGTAGTTGATTTCTTCTCCCCACCAGATCCAGAACACGCTGTCAACGCCATACTCATTGCTAAAACTGGCGCTACAACCGCCGTGAACTTTTTCATCTTTTTCTTCATTTTTGTACCCTCCCCAATTATATGTACGAAACCATTTTTGATAGACTTTCTAATAACTAGTTATCAGAAAATTCTTATTAATTAATATTCTACTAATTTTTCCGCTTTTGTAAAGTTATTTTTAAAATATTCTAAAAATTATTTTTTTATTATAGTAAAACGTATTTTTTACAATTGTCATGATACAAATTCTTCCTTACATCTATCGATTTATTTACATGTAATCTCATAATAAAAAGAGCATTCCAAAAGTAAATAGTCTACTTTTGGAATGCTCTATCATTTATCTTTCTATTGTACGAGATTCTCACTACAAAATAAGCTAAGAAACTTGTATACATCCACTTAAAGATAACATTACTGTTTAAAAATTATTTTCCATCTTTTTCAGTCATATATGCCCACTTGAAGCTATACTCTGGGCTAATGTTATGGTGAACGATGCCTTTTGCATTTGGTTTTTGAACATATGCATCACCACGTTGGTATAAAGGTACAAGTGCTACATCTTTCTCAAGAAGTAATTTCTCAGCTTTTCCTAGCTCTTCCCAACGTTTCTTCGCGTCACCCATTAATTCTCCACCAGCTTTTTTAATCATATCATCATACTTAGAATCAGCGAAGCTCATTTGGTTATGAGAATGATTAGACTGGAACATATCTAAGAATGTCATTGGGTCAGCGTAGTCAGGTCCCCAACCAGCAAATGATAAATCATAATCTTGCTCTGTTTCTAATTTTAACTTTTGTTTGAATGGCTGAAGTTTAATATTAACTGTTACACCTTTTAAGTTTTTCTCGATCTGGTCTTTTACATATTCTCCAACTTTTTTCGCATTACCAGTATCATAGTTTAATAGCTCAATTGTAACTTGGTCTTTTCCAAGTTCTTTTTTCGCTTCATTCCATGCAGCTGCTGCTTTTTTCGCATCTGGCTTAATACCATTTTTAAATGTTTCTTGGAAATCTTTACCATCAGGTCCGGTTGCTAATCCTTTTGGTACTAAGAAGTCCGCAGGTTTAGATCCATCATTTAAAATTACATTTGATAGATTTTTCTTATCAATAGAAAGCGCGATTGCTTCACGTAATTTTTGGCTCTTTAACGGTGTATCTTGTCCGCCACGTTTTTGGTTCAGACGTAAGAAGTATGTGCTTACTTGTGAATATGTGCCAAACTCTTCTTTATTATTTCTATACTTATCAACGAATTCACCTGATAGAAGTGCAAAATCAATTGCATTTGTATCATATAAATTTACTCTTGTAGCTACTTCTTTTACTACACTATAGTTAATTTCATCTAGTTTTACAGTCTTTTTATCCCAATATTGGTCGTTTTTCTTTAATTTCCAACCTTGCTCATGCTTCCAATCAGTAAGAACGAACGGTCCGTTATATACTGTTGTATCAGACTCTAAACCATATTTATCTCCTTTTTCCTTCACGAACTTCTCATTTAATGGATAGTACGATGGGAACGCTACTAAGTTTAAGAAGTATGGTACTGCTTGTTCTAACTCAACTTCAAGCGTATAGTCATCTACCGCTTTTACTCCTAGCTCTGCTACAGGTTTTTCACCTTTATTCACCGCTTCCGCATTTTTAATTGGAAATGCAATAAATGCATACTCAGCAGCTGTTTTTGGATCTAATAAGCGTTGCCATGCATATGCAAAATCTTTCGCTGTTACAGGATCACCATTTGACCATTTTGCATCTTTACGTAGTTTAAATGTATATTTTTTACCATCCTCACTCTTCGTGCTTGATTCTGCAGCAGCTGGGATTGGTTTGTTATCTTTATCTAATCGATATAAACCTTCCATTGTGTTCCCTAAAATTTGAGAACCTAATGTATCTGTATTTTTAGAAGTATCCATTGTTGGAATCTCATTTGTTTCAGTACGATTTAGTACTTGTTTTGCTGCTAATTTTCCTTCTGATTTACTATCTCCACCAGAGCTAGAATTTGTGCTTGTCTTCTTATCTCCACCTGATGTAGAACATGCTGTTAATGCCATACTCATTGCTAAAACTGGTACTACAACCGCTGTTAGTTTTTTCATTTTTTTCTTTTTCACTTTCTGTACCCTCCCTAATTCTTAACGCTCTCATTTAAGAATTTTCTGATAATTCTGTTTTTCTTTATATATTTATCAGAAGATTCTTATTAACTATTATTCTACTAATTTTTTGAGTTTTGTAAAGTGTTATTATTGAAAATTTTTAAAAAATTATTTTTTTACAGTAATATTCATAAAAATTACTTAACCTTTCGAAACACTATACCTCATGGAATTCTATGTATTGATTTAATAGTCTTTATATCCCTTCACTATAAAATAACTTGTAAATTATTGTTAATAAATAATGTATATTGTAACAAACCTCTTTTCTACAAAAATAAAAAAGCAGACATTTCGTCTGCTTTAATTCTCCTCAATTTGCTTTTCACTTAACCCTAGATGTGTTCTAAGAGTATTACTCAAACTCTGTAGATCTTTTTTATTAGGATTATAATAATATACACGTTGCCCGTTTGGGCCATTAGGTAAGTATAAATCATCACCAGCTAATTGTATTTTTTCAACTGAACCGTTTAAACCGTATTTATAAAAAGATAAAATATCATCCATTACTAAATTTGTTTTAAAATCACTATCAACCGCCTCAACTATTTTTTCTAGCTTCGTAATCGATCCTACACTTTTTAATTTACTTAAAATCGCTTCAATAACAAGTTGTTGGCGCTGTCCTCTCATTGCATCACTATCAATATGGCGCGTTCTTGCTAGTGCAAGTGCTTCTTCGCCATTTAATTTTTGTAATCCTTTTTTCAAATGAATCGCATCAGGTTCATCTTTACTATTTTGCTCCGTAAATTCAACCGGGACATCCACTTCAATACCATCTAACCCATCAACAATTTTAGTAAAGGAACCAAAATTAAATTTCACAAAATAATCAACGGGCACCTGTAACAATTTTTCTACCGCTTCCACAGAAGCTTGCGGTCCTCCATCTGTACCATTTTTAACGAAACCACTTCCATATGCATGGGTTATTTTATCTTTTTTCTTTTCAACTGGAACATATGTATATGTATCACGCGGTATGCTCGTTAATTTCACTGTTTTATCGTCTTTATTAAAAGTCGCTAACAATAATGCATCTGTATGAAATGCACCATTATATTCCTTTTGTCGTTCTTGATTTTCATCAATTCCCATAATTAAAAGTGAAACATGATTTGCAATTGGCTTTACAGATTTCTCACGTAAATTGGATTTTTCACCTCGTGCTAAATTCAAATTAGATTTTTGTACGAGACTAGAAGTTTTCATATATACATAGGCTCCATAGCCAATTCCACCAAATAGTAATACCGCCAGTAGTAAACTTATTATCGTTTTCTTTTTATATTTTTGCTTATTTTTCTCTTCTCTTAAAGATGAATGATTCTCCATTTACTCTCCTCCTGTTTCTATTCATCCAATATGTTTTTCATTCTTTCATATTTAGCGCTATCCTTTTGAAACATACTTTCTTTCAATCCCTTATCTATTTGTATCCATTCAGTCGTAACTGAATATTGAATCAAGCCTTCTTGAAAACTAAGAAATTTCAACATAATCCCTGTATTTTTCTCCACAACCATTTCGAATTTCCCTCTTAAATCTTCAGAGGTGCTAACAGGCATCTCTATGTTGATGACTCCTTCAATTTTGTAACAATCTAATCCAAGATATTTCGTTTCTTTATAATTCCAATCTTTATATCGAATTAACAAATCTGCGAATTCTGATTGAATACTATATTTAGCTAGCCCTATATATTCATCATCATATCGCTTTTTTTCACCTGCTTTTTTCAATAACCTTTCCGTAGGATTTAATTTTAATAGTTCATTGTTTCTTTCTTTCGGGTTCCATTTTGTCTCTTTATAGGTATACTTCTCATCATCAAACTCTTTTTTCTTGCCCTCGTTATATATAATTGTTCGTTTTTTCGCTAGTTTATCTTCTTTCGAAGAGATACCTCTTTGTTTTTCCGTATCAATCGCATACTTATATGTTGTAGCAATTCTTGATGAGCTAGAATATTCCTCAAATTGTCCTGAAATATTTTTAAAATAATCAATAGAATCTAGCATTTTTTGATGAATCTTTTCTTTATCTGGATAATGTACATTCGATTTTATTTCTTCTTCATTTTCAAAATCAGAAAACGCTTTTTTCTTTACATATTCAAATACTCCACCATTTTGCGCAAAACTTTGTATAGAAAACTCAGACATAGATACCACTGAAAGTATACAAACCGCTGCACTAATTATCATCATATGAATTTTGTAACTCTTCTTTTTTACCTTAAGATTATGTAGCGTGCCATTAATTTTTTCATTTAACTCTGGAGGTACTATAACATTTTCATCTTTTATTCTCTTTTTTAATTTCTCATCAAATAATTTTTCATTATCCATCCTTTACACCCCCTATTCCATCTTTAATCGTTTTTGTAGTTGTTCCCTCGCGCGTGACAATCTTGATTTCACTGTTCCTTTCGGTATTTCTAACAGCTTTGCTATACTCTCTTGATTCATATCTTCATAATAATAAAGCACCGTAACAGCTCTTAATTCTTCATGTAACGATTGAATCGCATTACACAAATCTATATCTTCATACTGATCACACGCACTCATATTGTAATCATTCTCTTCTGTCACAATTACATTTTTATACGCTCTAATAATATTGTTACACTCATTTATTAGTATTCGAATTAACCAAGTTTGAAAAAATTCTTCTTTTTTTAATTTTTTTATATTTTCATAGGCCTTTAAAATTGTTGTCTGTATCGCATCCTCTATATTTGTCTCATCACGTAACATCGCCTTTGCTATTCGATACATCTTCACTTTTTCTGTATGTATAAGCGCTATAAAGGCTTCATGATCACCTTTTTTCGCTAAAGCAACATCCGTTTCTTCTTTTATAATTATTTTATATAAAGGGATTACTTTCACAATTGCTCCTCCTGTTTCATCCTCACTTCATCACTTCCAATTTAACTTTACATGTATTAGACGTATGAACCTAGAAAAAGGTTCAATTTTTTGAATATTTTTGTAATCCAAAAGATATATACCCTTTATAAGTGTTATGCGATAAACAATACTAGTTTAAATTTACAAATAAAAAAAGCCCACTTTCTCAGTGGACTTTCTACTTTATAACGGTAAATCCCTCTTCTTAAACACTACAATTGCTACGATGAAAATACAAAGCGCTCCAGCAGTTAAACCTATACTTACCGGCCATATATTATATGATCCTTCAGCAATTTCTTTCGGACGAAACAGCGTGAATAATGATAGGTTTTTCATCCATTCTAACTTATCACTTAACTTCCCTACCATATCCAATACGAAAAATAGGATAGTTAAACTCGCTGAATAACTTAGTGCTTTTCTTTCGTCATTACATATGCAAGAAAAGAAAAATGAATACGCACTAACGACTAAAAATATGAGCCCTCCGACTATATTTATCTTCAAAAATAATTCTTTATTTAAGTTATTATCTTGTAAAAACCATTCTGCACCTACTAACCCAGCTACATACGTAACAGATACAATAATCAGAAGTTCCAATATGAGAACAGTAGCTTGTGTAATAGCAATTTGCACTCTAGATACAGGTGTTGCTAGCAAGTATGCCATTGCTCCTTTATCTACATGACGAGCAATTAAATGTGTCGCAACTGTTACGCAAAAAATTGTTAAAATTATAATAAACAATAGACTATAGTATTCGCCCGCTAGAAAATCCATTACGTTTTGAATCGGACTTTCCATACCAACGATTTTTTTCACACTATCAGGCATGGCACCTATTAATTCATTTAGCCCTTTCGCTGATACCATTGACGGGAATATCCAAATTAATAACCACAAATATAAAGCCGCACCACACGCATAACTCAAAATACTTTTTTGTGTTTCTTTCAAACTAGCTAAAAACAATTGCTTATTCATGCGTTACCCCTTCTTTCTTATCGTAATAATGCATAAATAAATGTTCTAAATCCATCGCTCTCGTTTGAAGTGCCGTTACATTATAGTTTGAAAGTGTTTGTAAAACAGTTTGATAGTTTCCTTGTACAATGATAGATGCCTCTCTGCCTTTTACCGCTTCAAATTGCAAATTACACTTTGTAAGGGACTCAATCTCTTCTTGTGATGATACTGTTACATCTATCACCTGTCTTCTCATTCCTTGTAAATCGTGAATATTTTCAACCGTTACGAGTCGACCATCTTTAATAATAGCTACTCTGTCACAAGTTCTCTCAATTTCAGTAAAAATGTGTGATGACATTAGGATTGTTTTTCCTCTTTGCTTTTCCTCTAATATTAAATCTATAAACACTTGCTGCATAAGTGGATCAAGTCCAGATGTTGGTTCATCTAAAATTAACACCTCTGGATCGTGCATAAATGCAGCGACTATCCCTACTTTTTGCTTCATTCCTTTAGACATTTTGCGAATCGGTGTTTTCACATCAAATTGCAGACGCTCTATCAGTTCATCTCGTCTTTTCGTATCCTTTAATCCACGCATTCCCTGCATTAATTTTAAAAACTCTAATCCGTTCATTCCTTCAATAAAAGAAATTTCACCCGGTAGATAACCAACTTCCCTTTGAATTTTCGCTGCTTCATTCCAACAATCTAATCCAAAAATTGTCGCTTTACCAGCTGTCGGTTTTATAAATCCCATTAAATTACGAATCGTCGTTGATTTTCCGGCACCATTCGGTCCTAAATAACCAAATACTTCTCCCTCTTTTACATCAAATGTAATATGAAACAAACCTTTTCCATTCGAAAACTGTTTTGTGACATCTTGAACTGAAATCATAATTCCACCTCATTTTTTGAAATATTAAATATGTGATATTTCAAAATTATTGTACTCCTCATCTTCCATATTCGCAACAACTTTTTGAAATATTCATTAGTCCATATTTCAAAATTATTGTTTTCCATTATTTTTTCTTGTATATTTTAAGTGAGGTGATTGCATTGAACGGCTTTGAAAGAGTAAAAGAAAAGAAAAAGCGTGCCATTAAAGAAGCAGCATTCGTATTATTTTCAGAACGTGGATTTAATGAAGTGAAAATAGAACATATCGCAAAAGAAGCAAACGTTTCTCAAGTTACAATTTATAATCATTTCGGAAGTAAAGATGCGTTATTTAGGGAGCTTATACAAGAATTTATCATATCTGAATTTCAATATTATAAAGAGCTTGCAGAAGAAAAATTACCTTTTCATGATATGATGCAAAAAATGATTGTAAGAAAAATGAATACTGGCGGGTTATTTCAACCTGATATGTTACTGCAAATGATGCAAAGGGATGAAGAACTCCGTAAGTTTATTTATAGTTATCAAAATGAAAAAATCCTGCCCTGGTATTTAGAAATATTAGAACAAGCTCAGCGCAAAAACGAAATTAATCCACACCTTACTAAAGAAATGATGTTACTTTACATTCAAATGTTTACTAAATTAGGTGATGATTTTGGGGCACAACTTCTTGAAGGAAATCGCGAAAAACATATACAAGATATCGTCACGATGTTCTTTTATGGACTGTCCGTCCCAGAAAAATAATTGTTTCTAAAAAACAAATACAATCACCAAAAAGCCCTTTGGATATTTAAATCTCAAGGGCTTTCTCATATCAAATAAATAGCTAAAACTAACTTTATCTTAAAGAAGTTAAATGCTGCTTTATAGATAACACCTTATTATAGATTAACTCTTTTAGCATAACAGGCTGAATCGAAATAATCGTTTCACCGAAATTCAGAAAATAATTTGAAATAAAATCAGATTCTTGCTTGTTAAAATAGCCTGTTATAATGTAATTTTCATTTTCCTTTTGCAACCTCATGGAAGGGTAATTCTCTTTATCAAAAATGTCTTTTCCTTTTTGATTAACAATGACGCTAAAATCAATTGCATCAGGCTTCCTGTGAAAAGTAGTAAGATAACTTAATAATTCTTCAAGATTTTTTGGATGAACATTGCTTGTTTCCACAATAGAAAGAATTTTATCACATCTAATTATTTGAACATGATTTGTCTCAAAATTAAAGATTTTAGCATACCACTGGCCAAATTTAGATTCTATTCGAATAAATTGGGCAACCAATGCTTTCTCCTCACCTTTTTTTAAATATGTTAAATGATAAACTCGCTCAGCAAAAATCCCCTGTAAAATTTCTTTTAAGAACGGACTAAAATTACTATGATTTGTTACTTCAAAGGAAAGCGTTAGTTCCATGATTGAAATATTTTTACTCACATTATCAGGTAATACATGTTTAAATTTATTTTCAAGCGCAATACTTTCTACATTAAATGGTTTTGTCTTGTATCCATTTAGCGTAAGAATTGAAAAGTATAACGCATACATTTCATCCACACTAAAATAAATTGGTGATAACACATTATTTTCTATAATTTTATAACTTCCATTTCTACCCAGTTCAGAATATATGGGTACACCTATTTCTTCCAATGATTGAATATCTCGCAATGCGGTACTTTTAGAAATATCATATCTAGTCATTAAATCTTTTAAATTAAAATATCTTTTATTCTTTAAGAAAATAAGCATATCATTTATTCGTTCCGTTTTTTTCATATTTCCCTCCCAAAAAGGTGTCATGTATTGAAACCCTTTTAATCTATATTATAATTATCAACTAATAAAGGAGTTATATATTTATGACATTAGAAATAGCTATTTTTCTTTCAATGAATGGGCAAGCAAAGGAGGCGATTAATTTTTATATACGTAATTTAGAAGCCAAAAAGTTAATGATTGTTACGTATGAAGAACTGGCGAAAAGAGATAGTTCTTTTAAAATTACAAGTGAAAATAGAGATCATATTGCTCACTCTGTTTTACAAATTGGGAATACAAAGCTAATGATAGCAGAAGATACAATGAATACTAATGAACGTTATAACGTTGGAAATAACATGTCACTTTGCATTCAAAGCGCTAATTTAGAAGAAATACAAAGGTTTTATAATAATTTAATTTCCGATAAGCATGTGAAAATAATCTCTCAGCTAGAAAAAAATATATTTAGTGAAGCATATGGTATTATTGAAGATCCTTATGGCATACAAATCCAATTAATGTATGATAAACGACTAAACTAATTAATTAATCATATTCACATATTCCTAATAAAAAAGACACGAAATTCGTGTCTTTTTATTTTATAGAAATGACTCTACCCTTTTCACTGCTTTCAATCGCTAATTGAATCAGTTTAATAACATCTAAACCTTCTTTTGCTGTTACAGGTAGTTCCTCACCATTTAATATACTATCTCGTACACCTTTATAATAATTGTCATAACAACCGACTTCTGTTGGAATACGCTCTAAGCTTTCTTCTGTTTCTAAAGTAGCAAAATTCTCTTCATCGTCTACCCCATAACCGTTATTGCCTGGCTTCATTCCATTTTTTAATTGCTCTTCCTGCGAATCCATACCGTACTTCACGATAGAACCTTTCTCTCCATGCACTATAAAATGCGGTCCAGCTTTTTTCACATAACTGCTGCTACGTAAAATGACACGTTTAACTCCGTAATGCAGTACTATGTGGAAATAATCATCCACCTCTGCACCTGGTCGTTGTTTTATTACATCTGCACTTATCGCATCTGGTTTCCCGAATATTGATAACGCTTGGTCAATTAAATGCGATCCTAAATCGTATAATATACCGGAACCTGGTAGATTTTTTTCTCTCCATCGATCACGTACATGTGGACGGAAACGATCAAAATTTGATTCATATGCGTATACATTCCCTACTCTGTTTTCTCCTAACAATTTCTTAATTGTTAAGAAATCATTATCAAAACGACGATTATGATATACGCTTAACATTACATTATGCTGCTCTGCTAATGCAATAAGCTCTTCCCCTTCTTCAATTGAAACAACAAATGGTTTTTCTACAACAACATGCTTACCGTTTAAAATTGCTTCTTTTACATATGGAAAATGAGTTGTATTAGGTGATGTAATAACAACTAAGTCAACATCAGCTCGCTTCACCAATTCATCAATTGTACTAACAACATTAGCGTTTGGTAATGTTTCTTTTACTACCTCTTCTTTTGAGGATAATACAGCTCGAATATTATATTCTTCTATTGTTTGTAATAGTGGGATATGAAATGTCGTACTAGAAAAACCAAATCCTACAATCCCTACACCTATTTTTTTCATGTTGCCCCTCCATTTGTGCCGCTTTAACGGGCAGTAAGATTCCTAACCCAAAATTCAGTGAAAGCTAAGGAATTAGGTGAGGAATCAACTGCTTGTTAAAGCCCGATTAGTTCAACTAATAATCAGTGAGGATGAAGAAAATCCCCATTGATTAAAGTTTCACTTTATGAGAACGATTTCATTCAGTTATTATAACAAGATTATTATTATTTACATAATAAATTGCCTAGAAAAAAGCATCTTGCTACTATTCATAGCAAGATGCTTTTTTTACTCCGGTCGTTTTTTCGTCCACGTTTCTACTACTTCACCAGTATCATTTACATCTAGCACTAGGCTACCATTACTATACCGGTCTTTATTTCGATACGCTTTCGGATCAATCTCTTCTACAATGTTTTTCTCTGTCTTTATGTAAACTAATTCATCGTCCCGAACAATTTCAATACCGACAATGCGGTACGGATTACGTTTTAACTCTTTGAAAATAACAAGACCTCGCTTCGCCCTCGTTGATTTTTCAATTTCTGATGCTTTTAGACGTTTTACAGCACCACGCTGCGTTACGAGAATAAGTTGATCTTTATCACCATTTAACGGTTTACCAGAAGCGACATAGTCATCTTCTTTTAAATTAATTGCTTTCACACCAGCAGCTCTTACACCGACTGGACTTACTTCATCTTCATGGAAAATAAGTGCATATGCACCATGTGTAGCAAGAACGATATCACTCGTTCCATCTGTCGCAAATATATCGACAACTTCATCATCTTTTTTCAAGTTTACAGCAACGAATGCCCTTGAATAACGCTGAACTTTATATTGATTTAATTCTGTTTTCTTTATCATACCATTTCGTGTTACAAATACGATAAATCGTTTTTCTTCCTCAAAGTTCGGTACAACCGTTGCCCAAATGATCGTTTCATCTCGGTCGAGTGAAACGATATTTGCAACGTGCTGACCTAAATCTTTCCAACGAATATCTGGCATTTCGTATACTGGAAGATATATATAGTTCCCTTTACTTGTGAATAAAAGAACTGTTTCAGTCGTATTCGTATCGAATCGTTCAAGTAAGATGTCACCCTCTTTCATACCGAAGTCTTTGCCGTTTGATGCATTATGTGAGCGCCATCCAGTACGTTTCACATATCCTTCTTTCGTTACAGTAACGATGACATCTTCTTGTGGAATCATCACTTCTACGTCTATTTTAATTTCTTCAATTTGTTCTTCAATAATAGCACGGCGATCATCACTATATGTTTTCTTAACTCTCTTCAAATCAGTTTTAATGACTTGAAGTAATCTTTTTTCACTTTGTAAAATTGACTGTAGCTCTAGAATTTTCTTATTAAGCTCATCTGCTTCTTCTTGTAACGCCGTAATGTCTGTATTCGTTAAGCGATATAATTGCAAGGAAACAATTGCTTCCGCCTGTGCTTCTGTAAAGCCAAATTTTGCACTTAAATTATCTTTCGCATTACGTTTATCTTTTGAAGCTCGAATTGTCTCGATTACTTGATCTAAAATCGATAATGCTTTCTTTAAACCTTCTACAATATGTTGACGATTTTCTGCTTTTCTTAATTCATATTGCGAACGTCTCGTAATAACCTCTTTTTGATGTCCAATATAAGCATCCAAAATTTTTGGTAATGTCATAAGTGTTGGACGACGATTATTAATCGCTACCATATTAAAGTTATATGGAATTTGCAAATCTGTATTTTTATATAAATAATTTAAAATACCTTCGGCGTTTGCTTCTTTCTTTAATTCAACAACAATTCGTAAACCAGTACGATCTGTCTCATCACGCACTTCAGCAATACCATCTAACTTTTTATCTAGACGTAATTCATCCATTTTCTTTACAAGGTTTGCCTTATTCACTTCGTAAGGAATTTCAGTGATTACAATTTGTTGTTTCCCACCGCGCACTGTTTCAACTTCTGCTTTTCCGCGAATAATAATTTTACCTTTACCTGTTTCATACGCCTTTTTAATACCATCAATCCCTTGAATAATACCGCCTGTTGGGAAATCTGGTCCTTTCATAACTGTTAATAAATCATCAACAGTACTATTTGGCTTATCAATACGCATCATTGTAGCATCAATAACTTCTCCAAGATGATGCGGAGGAATTTCTGTTGCATAACCAGCGGAAATCCCTGTAGATCCGTTCACTAATAAATTCGGGAACGCTGCTGGTAATACAACTGGTTCTTCACTCGTATCATCAAAGTTTGACACGAATTCAACTGTTTCTTTATCAAGATCACGTAATAATTCAGATGCGATTGGTGATAAACGAGCTTCCGTATAACGCATTGCTGCCGCTGGATCCCCATCTACACTACCATTATTACCATGCATTTCAACTAAAACATTACGTACTTTCCAAGTTTGGCTTAAGCGTACCATTGCCTCATATACAGAGGAATCTCCATGTGGATGATAATTACCAATAACGTTACCTACTGTTTTAGCTGATTTACGAAACGCTTTATCATGTACATTACCTTCTACATACATAGAATATAAAATACGTCTTTGTACTGGCTTTAAGCCATCACGTGCATCTGGAAGTGCACGATCTTGAATAATATATTTACTATAACGTGCAAAGCGATCACCTAACACGTCTTCAAGCGGGAGGTCATGAAACTTCTCTGCTTGCATGTTATTCCACCTCCGTCTCCATAATCATTTCATTTTCTAAAATATTTCCTTCTTCTTGCATGCCAAACTGTACATTGCGTTCAATCCATTTACGGCGCGGTTCTACTTTATCGCCCATTAATGTTGTAACGCGACGCTCTGCTCTTGCTGCATCATCAATTTTCACGCGAATTAATGTACGCGTTTCAGGATTCATTGTTGTTTCCCATAATTGATCCGCATTCATTTCACCAAGCCCTTTATAACGTTGTAACATATAGCCTTTTCCAACTTTTTTCGTTACACCGTCTAATTCCTCATCTGACCAAGCGTATTCAATTACTTCACTCTTACCTTTTCCTTTACTTACTTTGTATAAAGGAGGGAGTGCGATAAACACTTTACCCGCTTCGATAAGTGGCTTCATATATCTGTAGAAGAACGTTAATAACAATACTTGAATATGAGCTCCATCCGTATCGGCATCGGTCATAATTACAACTTTATCGTAGTTAATATCTTCAACATCAAATTCATTTCCTACACCGCCGCCAATCGCATAAATGATTGTATTAATCTCTTCATTTTTAAAGATATCAGCAAGCTTTGCTTTCTCTGTATTAATTACTTTACCACGTAATGGTAATACGGCCTGGAAACGACGGTCTCGTCCTTGTTTCGCTGAACCACCAGCAGAGTCACCCTCTACTAAATACAATTCGTTTTTCTGAGGATTACGTGATTGTGCAGGTGTTAACTTCCCGCTTAACGTACCTTCTGATTTTTTCTTCTTCTTACCACTACGTGCTTCTTCTCTCGCTTTACGAGCAGCCTCACGTGCTTGCGCTGCTTTAACTGCCTTTCTCACAAGAAGTGTAGCTACATCCGGGTTTTCCTCTAAAAAGTAAGCTAAATGCTCTGAGACAATGGCATCAATAGAAGAACGAGCTTCACTTGTACCAAGTTTCCCTTTCGTTTGTCCTTCAAACTGAAGTACTTCTTCTGGTACACGTACAGAAACGATAGCCGCTACACCTTCACGAATATCTGTACCTTCTAAATTTTTATCTTTTTCTTTTAATAATGAAACTTTACGAGCATACTCATTGAACACACGCGTCATTGCTGTTTTAAATCCAGCTTCGTGTGTTCCACCATCTTTTGTACGTACGTTATTTACAAACGAAAGAATATTTTCTGAGTAACCATCATTAAACTGGAATGCTAGTTCTGCTTCAATCCCGTTTTGTTCACCAGTGAAATATACAACCGGGTGAATTGAATCTTTTTCTTCGTTTAAATATGAAACGAAAGCTTCGATTCCTGTTTCATAATGAAATATATCTTCTAAATCATTACGTTCGTCTTTTATCGAGATTTTCATTCCTTTTAATAAGAATGCAGATTCACGTAATCTCTCGCATAATGTTTCATAATTGTAATTTGTCGTGCTGAAAATCGTTGTATCTGGTTTGAAGTGCATTGTCGTACCAGACTCTTTTGTTTTCCCGATTTTCTCTAACGTCGTTGCAGGAACGCCACCATTTTCAAAGCGTTGTTCATAAATGTTACCATCACGTTTAATTGTTACTACTAACCATTCTGACAAAGCGTTTACAACTGATGCCCCAACACCGTGTAAACCACCACTCGTTTTATAGCCACCTTGACCAAACTTACCACCTGCATGAAGTACAGTTAAAATAACTTCAGGTGTAGGTTTCCCAAGTTTATGCATTCCCGTAGGCATTCCTCGCCCTTTATCTATAACGCTAATACTATTATCTTTATGTATTACGACTGAAATTTCGTCGCCAAATCCCGCTAACGCTTCGTCAACGGAGTTATCTACTATTTCATATACTAAATGATGCAATCCACGGCTATCCGTACTCCCGATATACATACCCGGGCGTTTTCGAACGGCTTCAAGTCCTTCTAACACTTGAATCGCATCTTCATTATATTGGAACTGATGCTTCGCCAAACTCCTTGCCCCTTTCCTAATCCAAAATCAGAACATATGTTTCTATTATAGAATAACGCCTCGACTATAGTTTTGGCAAGTTATCTTATCTCTTTTATATACCATCTTCAATAGAAAAATCCTTGTTTTCTCACAAGGATTCCTCTAGGCTACTATTTCAGAAAAATAATCGTTTGTCAACGAGAAATGGATATGTATTCCAAGATTACACATTCCAAACCTTTATTATGATCCAAATGATCAAGATCCAAAATGGGATTACAAATAACAATCCCCAAAAACAGCCTTTAAAAAATCTCATGATGAACACCTCGTTCATCGGCCCTACTTATCTATAATGAGGGCTGAATCAATCTTTCTACTTTTAAATCTATACTATTTTGTCATCGCATGTTCTACTTTAATACAACGATCCATTATTACAGTATAGTCTTTTTCTTTTAAAAGTTTATATGTATCTTCATCTTGTACTCCTAATTGTGCCCAAAAAACATCTGCATCAATCTCTACAAATTCTTTTGCAACACCCATTAAAAACTCTGAGCGACGAAATACATTTACTATGTCAACGTGTTCCTTAATATCCTTTAGTGAAGAAACTGCCTTTTCTCCAAGCACCTCATCTACTGTTGGATTAACTGGAATAATACGGTATCCAGCATCTTGCATTGCTTTTGAAACCATATACGATGTACGTTCTGGCTTATCTGATAATCCAACAACCGCAATTGTTTTGCTTTTCTTTAACACTTCACCAATTTCCGTACGAGTTGGGTTTTCAATTGTCATAATTAATCCCTCCTATTCCTTTAGTATAGCCGATAAAGAAAGTCTCTTTCAATATGAAAGAGACTTTCTTTTATTTCGATTATTGATTCTTTGTAGCTGAATTATCTGCTAAAGTAGCCGATTTCGTCATTTTTTGACCGTTACGGTAGAATGTAACTTCTACTTTCTCGCCTACTTTTTTCTTTTCATATAAATATTTACGGAATTGAAGTGAGTTTTCTACTTTTTGATCATCTAATGCTACTACAATATCATATTGCTCTAAACCAGCTTTTTCTGCTGGTGATATTGGGTAAATTTTACCTAATACAACACCATTCGTTACTTCTTTCGGTACTTTCAATTGATTGACTGCATAAGCTTGCACATCTTCTAACGAAACGACACCTACTCCAAGAGCTGGACGTTTTACCACTCCGTCTTTTTCAAGTGATTCAATAACTGGCTTTGCGATATTAATTGGAATAGCAAATCCAATTCCTTCAACTTCTTGCTGTGCAATTTTACTTGAATTAATCCCAATTATTTCACCATTTTGGTTAAATAATGCACCACCACTATTACCTGGGTTAATCGCTGCATCTGTTTGAATAACTTGTGCTTGCCAATCTGGTCGTTTATCGCCATCAATATCAACTGGAATTTCACGTTCTTTACTACTAATAATGCCTTCCGTTACACTTCCATCAAATCCTAGTGGGTTACCGATTGCAATTGCTTTTTCACCCGCACGGATTTTACTTGAGTCACCTAAAGTTGCAACTTTATTCACATTAGAGCCGTCAATTTCAACAACAGCTAAATCTAACCAAGGATCTTTCCCTACTAACTTTGCATCTACCTTTTTACCATCACTTAGTTTTACAGCAAGTTTATTTGCACCATCTACTACGTGGTTGTTTGTTACAATATATGCTTTATTTCCTGCTTTTTTATAAATAACACCTGATCCTGAACCAGCTTGTTGTTCTTGACCTGTCGGTTGCATTGCAAATGGATCAACACTTTGCTGCATATTAATAACACCTACAACAACGTCTTTCGCTCCTTCAATCATACCAGGTAAATCAGTTTCATTTTTCGCTTTATTTACAACAGGAACTACAGTACCTTCTACTTTTGAATCCGAACTAAATGATGATACTGGTGCTCCATTATTTTGAGCCCATGGCATATATGGTGCTGCAAAACTAATCGAAACCGCTCCGACTACAGCTCCCACTAAACCTGTGAAGAAATAGCCTTTTTTACTACCTGATTTTCTCACTTCTCTCGTTTCACTATGCTCTTCATTTAAATTTGGTCCGTCGTAATATCCCATGTTTTATTTCCCCTCTCTGGTGAATTCGTATTTTCAGTATAGTCACGTTTTGTGTCCTTCTTGTGAACTCATCGTGAAATCCAATTAAAAAAATACTCCTATCTAACATTGTAGACAAGAAAAGTATTTTTTGTACATTCTACCTTCAAAAGAGAGTATAAAATCGCCATTTTCCTAGGCTAAATTACACAAATCGTTCTAGATTATTCTTCAAATTTATAACCAACTCGAATAACAGTACCGATATGCTTCGCTTTATCTCCTAACTTATTTCGAAGTTTTTTAATATGGGTATCAACCGTTCGGTCATCACCGTAATAGTCATATCCCCATAACTGGTCTAATAAATGTTGACGTGATAACACAATTCCTTTGTTCTCCATTAAATACACAAGAAGTTCAAATTCTTTATGTGTCAATATAATTTCTTCTCCATCTACTAAAACAGTTCTAGATAGACGATTCACTTCTATTCCAGCTAAAGACATAGCATTTTCTTCCGCTACTCCTACCGCACCATCCGCACGTTTCAATAACGTCTTTGCACGAGCTACTAATACTTTCGGGCTAAATGGTTTCGTTACATACTCGTCTGCACCTAATTCGAAACCTAGCAATGTATCATCCTCATCCGAACGCGCTGTCAACATAATAATTGGTACTGCTGATTCTTTTCTAATTCGTCTACAAACAGACCATCCATCTATTTCCGGTAACATAATATCTAACATAATTAAATCAATTTCATGCTCTGCAAATAACTCTAACGCTTTTTTCCCATCTTCTGCTTCGATTACTTCAAAGCCTTCATTACGAAAATAATCACTAACAATTTCACGTAATCTTCTTTCATCTTCAACAAGCAATACTGTTTTATTCATATAATCTATCCCGCCTTTTTACTCTTTCAATCGAATAATACGTTGATTGGAGCTTCCGCGAAATGGAAGTGTTAAATCTTTTTTCTCAATTTCAAACCTTCCATCGACTAAAACATCCCCATAATGTAACAACTCTATCATATCATTATTTTGAGAACTCTGTATCTCTTCTAACGTATAACCTGTATACATCCATAGGTTTTTTTTCAAATCTTTCACGATTTTTGCTACCTTTTTCACTTCAGCAGCTTGAAAAAATGGATCTCCACCTGAAAATGTTACATCAGTTAATGGATTACTTGCAATCTCTTTCACAATTTCTTCTACTGTCATTTCCGTTCCGTTGCAAATATTCCACGATTTTGGATTATGGCAACCGACACAACGATGCGGACAGCCCGCAAAAAACACGACTGTCCGCAATCCTTCTCCATCTACTACACTATCATGAATAATATTCATCACTTTCATTTATGTTTCACCCGATCTATCTCTTCACTACGTTTCGCACTATTCCACTTCGACATATCTCCTACAAGATAGCCTGTTATGCGGCGAATTCTTTCTATATTAGCCTCATCTTCATTCCCGCAACTTGGACATTCATTTCCAATAACCCCGTGATAACTACAGCACTTACAACGGTCAACAGGATGATTAATTGAACCGTATCCAACGCCATGTTCTGCCATGGCTTGTACAATTTGTTTTAATGCCTTTTTGTTATGCATCGCTGCTCCGTCCAGTTCAATATACGTAATGTGTCCTCCATTACAGAGAGCATGGAACGGGCCTTCTAAACGGATTTTATTTATCGCTTGAATGTTATAATAAACTGGAATATGGAATGAATTCGTATAGTAATTATGGTTCGTTATACCGCTAATTACGCCAAATTCTTCTCTATCTTTTTTCACAAACTTTCCTGATAATCCTTCTGCTGGAGTTGCAATTATCGAGAAATTCAGTTGATGTTCTTCTGTCGCTTTATCCATTCTATCTCTCATAAAGGAAATAATTTCATACCCAAGTTTCCATGATTCTTCATCTTCCCCATGATGCTTTCCTGTTAAAGCTACTAAACATTCCGCAAGACCGATAAAACCAACACTTAACGTCCCTTGTTTTAAAATCGAAGCTACGGAGTCTTCAGGCTGCAATGCTTCTCCACCACGCCATACACCTTGTGAATATAAAAACTGAAAATCTCTTGCTCGCTTCGTACATTGATACGCAAATCTTTCTAATAACTGCTTAATTCCTAAATCTAAATAGTAGTTTAGCGCTTCAAAAAATGCTTCTTTTGAACCACTAATTAACGCTAATTTCACTAAATTGATAGACGTAAATGATAAATTCCCTCTACCAATCGCTGTTTCTTCTCCATGTATATTAGACATAACACGGGTACGACATCCCATGTAACATACTTCACTTTCTGGTCTTCCATCATAATGCACTGCATTAAACGGAGCATCTAAAAATGAAAAGTTAGGGAATAATCGCTCTGCAGTTGTCTCTAATGCTAATTCAAATAAATCGTAATTCGGATCACTTTCTTCAAAATTCACACCTTTTTTCATCTTGAAAATTTGAATCGGAAAAATTGGTGTCTCTCCTTTACCAAGTCCAGCTTGTGTTGCTTTTAATAGTTGTTTAATTAACATTCTTCCTTCTTTTGATGTATCTGTTCCGTAATTAATAGAAATAAACGGGACTTGTCCTCCGCCCCTACTATGCATACTATTCGAATTATGAACGAAAGCCTCACACGCTTGATACGTATCATTTTCCGTTTCTTTCCATGCAAATTCTTCTATTTGTTCTTTCGTAAGCGGATATGATTGTAATCGTTTTTTATGTCTCTCAATTGTTTTTCGTACATAAGGTGCTAAATCAATATCAAAGAGTGCAAACGATTGACCGCCATGCTGCATATTTTGATTCGCTTGAAAAATAATAGACGAAAGAGCCAATGCACTTTTAATGTCTTGTGGTTGTCTCATATGTCCATGTCCAGTATGAAAACCGTTAGCAAGCATTTGCGCTAACGGAATTTGCGAACAAGTCGTCGTTCCTGTCGCATAAAAATCTAAATCATGTGGATATAATATATTTTCATTTATCGCTTTTTTCACTTGATCTGACAATAAATTCTCAACAGCATAATATTTTGCACTCTCAGATGCGAACGTTCCCATTACACCCATTGGAGAGCGGCCGTCTACATTTGCATTTTCTTGCATTAAATCTTGTTCATTGCCGTGGACTATCGTCTCGAACACTTTCATTAATTCTTCTCCACGTGTATTATTTTGTAACATTTATAACCCTCCACCAATATGTTGTTGTCTTTTGATTAAAATGTTACTACATATAGTCTTGCTGTTTCTGTGAGAAATGTAACATTACTGTGAAATTTTTTTCACGAAATAATGAATTTTTCATTTACAAAAAAGAAATGTGCTCTTTACAAATGTATGGTACAATATACGGGAAAAACTCTTTTTACCCTTTATCAACACATTTGAATAAAGGAGACTGAACTTATGGTTACTACATATCTTTTATTTATCGTTGCCTACTTGCTTGGCTCGATTCCATTTGCACTAGTTGTTGGAAAAATTGGCTACGGAATCGATATTCGTGAGCACGGGAGCGGTAATCTAGGCGGAACAAACACATTCCGTACATTAGGGAAAAAAGCAGGTTTTACCGTTACAATTGCTGACATTTTAAAAGGGACATTAGCAACAAGTCTACCAATGATTTTCGGATTAGATATTCACCCACTATGGTTCGGGTTAGCGGCTGTTCTTGGACATGTCTACCCGATCTTCGCGAAATTCCGTGGTGGTAAAGCAGTTGCAACTTCTGCTGGGGTGCTATTATGCTATTCACCAGTTGTTTTTGCAATATTGGCTGTTGTATTTTTCACCCTTTTATTTACAACAAGATACGTATCACTTTCTTCTATGGTAACAGCAGTTGTTGCTGTTATTGCATCCATTGTTAGCGGGGATAAAATCTTCATTATTGCGATGTGTTTATTAGCAGGTATGGTTATTTATAAACACCGTGCAAATATCGGACGAATTATAAATAAAACTGAACCAAAAGCAAACTTTTCAAAAAAGCAAAAATAAGATCGTAACCCACATAACGCAAAAAGAAAACGTGAAGCATATTAATAGCGTCTTTTTGCGTTATTTTTTATACTAAAGAAAAAGCAACATAACTTGGAGGAACTATACATGAATCTTTCCGTAACAAAAGAAGCAGCACAATGGTATAAAACTGAATTAAACTTACAATCAAATGAAACACTACGCTTTTTCGTACAATACGGTGGTTGCAGTACTGTGCAAAAAGGACTTTCTTTAGGTATTCGTAAAGATGATCCTGCACACCCTGCTGTTCAAATTCAAGAAGAAGGTATTAACTTCTTTATTGAAGGCGATGATGAATGGTTCTTCGATGGACATAATTTATCTGTTACACTTAATGAAGGTGACGACTTCCCACAATTTAATTATGAAAAATAAAAAAGCGCGGCTTTTGCCACGCTTTTTTATTTTTTCTTAATTTCCTCATATTTCGCATACCACTCAGGATATAACTTTTTAAATGATACAGGGCGGAATCCTTCTTTTTTCGCACAAATATTCGTCGTACTTGCAGTAATACAAAGATCACCATCACCATTATATATTTCATATCCATATACAACGCGAAGCGGGCTCACAGTATCTACCCATGTTTTTACGATTGCCTTTTCTCCATAACGCATCGCTTTACGATATGAAATTTGTAAATCTAACACAGGAGAAATAATTCCTTCTTTCTCCATTTCAACATATGAAAAACCTAAATCTTGTATAAGTTTCGTGCGACCTAACTCAAGCCACACTAAGTAGTTTGAATGGTAAACAACACCCATTTGATCTGTTTCCGCATAACGGATTTCAACTTCATGTTCTGCTACAAACATATGTATTCGCCTTCTTTCACTTCTGCTACCTTGCATACATTTAATCATAATACAGTGACATCAAAAATAAAATAAAAACAGTGAATCTTTTACTGAAAGGAGCCAGCATATGATTCAAATTGTAACTGTTCGTAGTGGTGATAGCGTATATAGCTTGGCATCAAAATATGGATCAACACCTGACGAAATAGTAAAAGACAATGGACTAAATCCAGCTGAAACGCTCGTTGTTGGTCAGGCACTTATCGTTAATACGAAAGGAAATAATTATTATGTACAGCCTGGTGACAGCCTATATCGAATTTCTCAAACATATAATGTCCCCCTCGCTAGTTTAGCTAAAGTTAATAATTTATCTTTAAAATCTATTCTCCATGTCGGACAACAATTATATGTACCAAAAGGCACAAAACGAGCTGTAGAATCCATCGCTTATTTACAACCTTCAACTATACCGATTAAAGAGAGTTTAGTTAA
This sequence comes from Bacillus sp. AR8-1, assembly GCF_008042345.1. NCBI lineage: Bacteria > Bacillati > Bacillota > Bacilli > Caryophanales > Bacillaceae > Bacillus > Bacillus sp. AR8-1. The sequence goes on along the minus strand of NZ_QNUB01000030.1, from coordinate 24,121 downwards.
TGCGACACGCGCCATCAATCCATTTTTAACATACTTAGCCTATTTTAGTTTTGAGGCAAAAAGAGATGGCACATTAAAAGAACCTACTGAAACAGCTAAAATTGCTAATATTGCAACGCAAGGTAAAACAATCCCTATGCTCGTTATTACAAATATTGAAAATGGTAATTTCAGTGCCGATCTAACATCAGTTATTTTACGCGACGCAACGATTCAAAACAAATTCATTACTAACATTTTGCAAACAGCTCAAAAATATGGCATGCGAGACATTCATTTCGATTTCGAGAGTGTAGCACCTGAAGACCGCGAGGCGTATAATCGCTTTTTACGAAATGTAAAAACACGCTTACCTAGCGGGTACACATTGAGCACAACTCTCGTACCGAAAACAAGTTCAAATCAAAAGGGAAAATTTTTCGAAGCTCACGATTATAAAGCGCAAGGGCAAATTGTTGATTTCGTCGTCATTATGACATATGACTGGGGATGGCAAGGCGGTCCACCGATGGCGATTTCTCCTATCGGTCCAGTGAAAGAAGTACTTCAATATGCAAAATCTCAAATGCCTCCACAAAAAATTATGATGGGGCAAAATTTATACGGGTTTGATTGGAAGCTTCCATTTAAACAAGGAAATCCACCCGCAAAAGCAATTAGCTCTGTCGCAGCTGTTGCACTAGCTCGTAAATATAATGTTCCTATTCGTTATGATTTCACAGCCCAAGCTCCTCATTTTAATTACTTTGATGAAAACGGCGTGCAACACGAAGTTTGGTTTGAAGATTCACGGTCTGTTCAAAGTAAATTCAATTTAATGAAAGAACAAGGTATAGGCGGTATTAGTTACTGGAAAATCGGTTTACCATTCCCGCAAAATTGGCGTTTACTCGTTGAAAATTTTACGATTACGAAAAAAGGCTGACAAAAGTCAGCCCTTTTTTTCATATTACTGCTAAAAACTCATCTTTCATTTCCTCACAAAAAAGAAGAATGATAACATTCTCCTTTTTAACCGTTATCAACAATCGGTTGTTTACCTGTTTGATCTTGCATTTGCTTTCCTTTATTTCCACCAGCTTTTTTCGATTGTGTTCCAATATGATTTGGTGCAAAGTCTTTTGAATTTTTTTTCGGATTACCCATTACTATCGCCTCCTTAACACTAGTATCGTACTAGCGTTAAGAATTATTCAGCTTGCTTAAAAAGTTTCATTTCATAACGTTTTTCGATGCGCTCTTCAATGCGATCAATTGCATCACGATCGCTTAATAATTGTTGTTTATTTTCATTTACAAGTTCTTCAAACGATTTACGGCGACTTCTTCTCATGTTGTTCACCCTCTCTCCTTCACTTTCTTATTACATAGTATGAGCAAACGAAAAACTCTTTAATCAGATTTGTAAGAAAATTTTATGTTTTGGTACTCCTAAAAAAACTCCGTGTACAATATATTGCACACGGAGTTTTTCATACCATAATATTTAAATACTCTTTCAACTTTTCATCTGCATTCATTTCATTTTCTTTATAATCATGAAGCGCCTGTAATACAAAATCATACTGCTCTAAAATATAACTTTCTAATTTCATAACATCCTCTAAGCTATTAAGCATAATTCTCGTATTACCAACTTCACTTTTTAACGCCGGTTCACATTTTAAACTTGTACATATTTCTTTCACATCTTCTTCTAATATCTCTGTTAATACATATTTCTTTCGCCCTTTTACCTTTAATCTCATAACTGGATAAAAAGCTTTTATATCTAAATAACTTCCTACGTTCATACAACGTAGCCATTCTACATTACGTTTATTACGTGCAAGCATTTCTTTCACCGCTTCGTATACTACGATTTCATCAAGTGAGACCTTATTTACTTTTCTCTGTCCTTCTTCTTCAATAGCTGCACACTTTTGATAAACAGCAGCACACGTAATGCAATCGTCAAATGCATTATGAGAGCTTAAACGAATTCCAAGCATTCGCTTTAACGTTTCAAGTTTATGATTAGGCGCATGCTTCATGTATTTCTTCGCTAAAAATACAGTATCAATTACTTTATTTTTAGGTTCAGGTAGCCCTAGCATATTTACATTACTTTTCAAAAAGCGCATATCAAAAGAAGCATTATGGGCCACAATAACATTTGTATGTAAAAATGCTAAAAATAAAGGTAATACCTCTTCAATCGTCGGTGCATCTGAAACACGATAATTGGTAATACCGGTTAAACTCGTTATTCGGTCCGGAATTGGTCGCTCTGGATTCACGTATGAAACAAATTGATCTACCAGTTCATGATTACGATATTTCACCGCTGCAACTTGAATAATTTTATCATTATAAGGGTTAAATCCTGTTGTTTCAAAATCAATTACAACATAATCTAACGGTAAGGATACATTCCCCACTCCATACACTCCTTTATCTCTAAACGATTATATTTCTTACATCATATCATGAAGTTATTACTACTTGAAAAAGAAAAGGCAGAAATGGGAACTCTCCACCTCTACCTTTTCACCATTATTTTAATTTAGCAACCCTTTTCTCCATCTCTTTTTGCGTCATCGGCCCAATAAACTTATCTTGAATGACACCTTTTGTATCTATAAAATACGAAGTTGGAATCGTAATTACTTTATACGCTGTTGTCACATCAATGTTCTTGTCCAATAAAATAGGAAAAGTAATTCCTTTTTCTTTAGCAAAATTGCTTACCTTTTCTTCCCCCCCACCTTTTTCTGAAGGCGTATAGTTGATTGCTAAAATTTCTACGTTTTCTTTATGTTCTTTATAGAAAGCCTCCATATCCGGCATTTCTTGTTGGCAAGGTCCACACCATGTTGCCCAAAAGTTTAAAATCACTTTCTTTCCTTTTAAATCTGATAGCTTTACATTCGTTCCATCTAACTTCGTTAATTCGAAGTCTGGCGCACTCTTCCCTATTTCAATACCATTACTTGCAATCATCTCTTTCATAGCAGCTTCACTTTGTTCTTGCTCCCCTTGTACCATCTGCTCTTTTTTACCAAACTGTTCATAAGCTGCATATCCCGCTAAACAAAGTAACACTACAATAATCGTAAGCTTCCGCCACATGTTATATCACCCTAACGTATTTATCTTCTTATAACTTAATTACTCAAATACTATATACCTTATTTTAGCTTATACGGACAAGCTTGGAAATATTCAGAGTCGAAATAATTAGAATATTCTCATTTGAAGTGTAATCTTTTCCTTTTTATCATATAATTAGAAAAACAGATGAAGTGTTGTTTATCTTCTTATGGGCCCATTCACCTTTTTACTTTCGTAGTTATATAAACTTCAACAAAAGGGGGATTTTTTATGAATTCATTCGAAAAAATAACATTATATATTCTTAGTTTTCTTTTATACCCAATCGGTATTATTACATGGATCATTTCACTCTTTAGTAACGATCTTGAAAAAAAGAAAGTAGGGCGTATTTGTCTTTACATTTCTCTAGTCTCATTCGTCCTTTTCTTAATCCTTGGAATTGCAACTTTCCTTATGACTGCTACTTTTAACGTAGATCTAAATCATTCAGAATCTATCCAATATCAAATAAATGATATTGAATAAAGATAAGGGCACTGCTCTTATCTTTATTCACATCTCTTTCAAAATGAATGACTATTTATTAATTTTTCAGGACTTCCACATGCAACAATACTTCCTTCTCTCATTATGACAACATGATCCGCTAGTATCACTTTCTCTACATCATGTGTTGCCACAATTCTCGTTACATCTCTTCCTAGTCCTTCAATCATATTCCAAACAGTTTCTTGATTACTCGGATCTAACCCCGCAGTCGGTTCATCTAAAATAATAAGATTCGGATTTGAACCAATCGCTCGTAATAATGCAAGACGTTTTCTTTCTCCTCCCGAAAGCTCTTCTCCACTTTTATGTAGTACAGTTTGAATCCCCTTAGGTAAATCTCTAATTATCGGCTTCATATTTATAAGGTCAATATTTTTTTCTAATTCGTTTTCTAAATACTCCTCCCGGAAATACATATTCTCTTTTACTGTCGTCCGAAAGAAACGAGGTTCTTGCCACACTGTAGTCATTCGAGCCTTTTGACCATAATAAACAACACTACCGTTAGATGGTTTATACAAACCTGTCATTAATTTTAAAAGTGTTGTTTTTCCTGCACCACTTTCTCCGACAATGATAACGAATTCACCAGGATTAATTTGCAAATCAATATTATTAATTCTACATTTCTCTTCTTCACTCTCCTGAAATGAAACATTTGTTATTATCATCCCCATCGCTCTTTCTACATTACTATCTGCCACTCTTTTATCTAAAAAGGAAAAAACTCTATTTGCCGAAGCGACTGCAACTTGTGTCATCATTAATAAATCGCCCACGTAACGGACTGGGAAAAAGAGCATTTCAATTGTAGCTAACACTGCAACAAGTGAACCAACTTCCATTTCCCCTTTCATTATTTTTTGTGCGCCTACAATGAGAACAACGATATATGCTCCTGTTTCAATCACTGTTCCAACTACTCCAATGCAATGTTGCATCATCGTCTTCTTTACTTCCGATTTATAAGATTGTGCCGTTACTCCTTTAAATAAGCGAATGGCCCATTTTTCTTTTTGTACACTACGTAAATCTTGTATACCCTTTACAAACTGTGACACCATCTCTACAACACTCGATTGATTTTTTTGAGCAATGCTTGCAATATCCCTTACCTTTTCTCCCATCAGTATTGGAACAATTGCACTGAAAAATAAAAACGGAGTTACCCACAATATAAACTGTATATCTATATGTTGTAGTGCTATGAAAGCTCCAATAAATTGGGCAATAGCGTGTATATACTCTATTAATATAGAACCATATAATCTGACCCAGTTCGGAATATCAGATACGACCAAAGTTTCTAACTCCCCTTGCTTAATCTTCTCACTCTCTTCAAACGGTAATGAGAAATAGTGACGCAATAATTCTATACGTTTCGTTTGTAATATACGTTGACTGGCTTTTGAGCTTATATAATCAAATAAAAGATTGTTCGTCCACATTAAAAAGCGAATACCCGCAAACAAAGCTATATATAAATACGCACCTTTTAGCTCCCTTTGAATAAGATTGTCTACAATTAATCCCATGAAAATTGGGCGTGATAAATTTAAAATAGCAGCAATTATCCCACTACATACAGCTGCCATTACTAATATTTTCTCTTTTCGTAACGGCCACAATATTCTTTTATATTCTTTCATGACGTTCCCTCCACTTTTCGTAGTAAAAAGAAAGGGATGAAACCATATGGTTTCATCCCTTTCCATAAAATAAGGAAGCTAACTATTGTTAGCTTCCTTATTTTTCATTTCAATTATTTAGTTTGACACTTTTGACTCTTCGATTTTCTCACGAAGAACCATTTGCAGAATACCACCGTGACGGTAGTAGTCAATTTCTACTTCACTATCGAAACGAGCTACTACTTCAAATTGTTTTTCGTTGCCATCTAAATCAGTTGCAACTACTTTTACAAGATCGCGCGGTCTAACTGTTTTGTCAATTTGAATTTCAAATGACTCGTTACCAACAAGACCTAACGTTTCAGCACTTTCGCCATCTTTAAATTGAAGTGGTAATACACCCATTAATACTAAGTTACTGCGGTGAATACGTTCGAAGCTTTCTGCGATTACTGCTTTAATACCTAATAAGTTAGTACCTTTCGCAGCCCAGTCACGAGAACTTCCCATACCGTAATCTTTACCAGCAACAACTAGAAGACCTGTTCCATCTTCTTTATATTTCATAGCAGCATCATAGATTGATGTTACTTCACCAGTTGGCCAATATGTTGTATATCCACCTTCTGTTCCTGGTGCGATTTGGTTTTTAATACGGATGTTTGCAAATGTACCACGCATCATAACTTCATGGTTACCACGACGAGAACCGTAAGAGTTAAAGTCAACTGGTTGTACGCCGTTTTCTAATAAGTAGCGTCCAGCTGGTGTGTGCTTACCAATTGAACCTGCTGGTGAAATGTGGTCTGTCGTTACAGAATCACCAAATTTACCAACTATGCGTAAACCTGATAACGTTTCAACTTCACCTGGCTCTTTAGATAAACCTTCAAAGAATGGTGGGTTTTGAATGTATGTTGAATCATTATCCCAAGTATATAAAGCTTCGTTTGAAGTTTGGATTTCATTCCAACGCTCATTGCTGTTAAATACTTGTGCATATTCTTTCTTGAACAGTTCAGATGTAACAACACTTTGAACTACATCTTCAATTTCTTTAGCTGATGGCCAAATATCGTTGAAGTAAACAGCATTGCCATTTGCATCTTTACCGATTTCATCATTTTTCAGGTCAATATCAACAGTACCTGCAAGTGCATATGCCACAACAAGTGGTGGTGATGCTAAGTAGTTTGCTTTTACAAGAGGATGAATACGACCTTCAAAGTTACGGTTACCAGATAAAACAGATGTTACTAGTAAGTCGTTTGCTGCGATTGATTCTTCTAATTCTGGCGCTAATGGACCAGAGTTACCGATACAAGTCGTACAGCCGTAACCAACTGTTTGGAAACCTAATTGGTCTAAATATGTTGTTAAACCTGATTTATCTAAGTACTCAGTAACAACTTTAGATCCTGGTGCTAATGATGTTTTTACGTACTCAGGTACTACAAGTCCTTTTTCAATTGCTTTCTTCGCAACTAGACCTGCCCCGATTAATACGTATGGGTTTGATGTATTTGTACAGCTTGTAATTGCAGCGATTGCAATTGCACCTGTTTTCATCGTTACTTCTTTATCTTCTAATGTAACCTTCACTTCTTTATCGAACTCTTGCTCATTAAATCCAAGTCCTTGTGTTCCAACTGGTGCTAAAACAGCTTTGTGGAACGCATCTTTCATATCTGAAAGTGGAATTAAATCTTGTGGGCGTTTCGGTCCAGAAAGGTTAGATTCGATTGTATTTAAATCAATTTCAACAAGATCAGTGTAGATTGGATCTTTACTGTCTGCTGTATAGAATAAACCGTTCGCTTTACAGTATTCTTCAACAATACGAATTTGCTCTTCATCTCTACCTGTTAAACGTAAGTATTCTAATGAAATATCATCGATTGGGAAGAATCCACAAGTTGCGCCGTATTCTGGTGCCATATTTGAAATTGTTGCACGGTCAGCTAAAGGCATGCTCTTTAGTCCATTACCGAAGAACTCAACAAATTTACCAACTACACCTTTTTGACGTAATACTTGTGTTACTTTTAATGCAACGTCTGTTGCTGTAGTACCACTTGGAAGTGTGCCAGTTAATTTCACACCGATTACTTCAGGTACTGGGAAGTATGAAGGCTGTCCAAGCATTCCTGCTTCTGCTTCAATACCACCAACGCCCCATCCAAGAACGCCGATACCGTTAATCATTGTTGTATGCGAGTCTGTTCCAACTAATGAATCTGGGTATGCAACTAAGTCACCTTCAGCATTTTTCACAGCATGAACAACTGGTGCTAAATATTCAAGGTTTACTTGGTGTACAATGCCTGTAGCTGGTGGAACTGCACGGTAGTTATCAAATGATTTTTGTGCCCAGCTTAAAAATTTATAACGTTCTTCATTACGTTTAAACTCTAAGTCCATGTTGAATGCAAGCGCGTCTGCCGTACCCGCTCTATCAACCTGTACAGAGTGGTCAATTACAAGGTCTACAGTAATTTCAGGATTAATTTTGTCAGGATCCCCACCCATGTCTGCCATTGCTTTACGAAGCGAAGCCAAATCAACAACAGCTGGAACACCAGTGAAATCTTGTAAAATTACACGAGATGGTTTAAATGGAACATCGATATCTTGCACATCTTTCGTTCCCCATTTCGCTAAATTTGTAACATGCTCTTCTGTGATTACACGTCCGTCTACTTGACGAAGTACTGATTCAAGTAAAACTTTCACGGAATATGGTAATTGAGATACGTTGCCAACCCCTGCATTTTCAAGCGCTTTCAAATCATAATAATGATACGTTTTTCCATCTACTTCAAAAGTTGCACGTGATTGAAATGGATTATGTTTGACCATTATGTTTCCCCCCTGTTAAACGTGACTAAGTTGTCTGAATATAAAATGTAGACAAACTTTTCAATACCTTACGATAATATCTTATTACAACTTTCTAAATAAGTAAATAATAAGAAACTTATAGATTATCATAAGTTTTCTTTATGTTTCTAAATTTGAATAGCTTTCATGCTCCTTATGAATACTATTATCATAAAGTAAAGTGCTCTATCAGCGGTTTACTTACAGTTCATACATACTATGAACTGCTCATCATTCAACATACAAAAAATGTTATAGGGGTGAAATAAAATGGGTAAAAGAAAAGCAAATCATACTATTTCAGGAATGAATGCTGCATCTGCACAAGGACAAGGAACTGGTTACAATGAAGAATTTGCAAACGAGCCTTTAACTCCAGCAGAGCGACAAAATAATAAGAAACGTAAAAAGAACCAGTAAAGAAAAATCCCAAAAGGTCTATTTTCCTTTTGGGATTTCTTCTAATGTTTATAACGTAGTAATTCCGAAACCGTTACAAATCGATAGCCCTGTTTTTTCAGCTCAGGTAAAATTTTTGCTAGCGCTGCTACCGTTTGACTACGATCATTCCCTCCATCATGTAACAATACAATATCGCCACTTTTAGCATTTTTCACTACATGATTTACAATGGATTCAACCCCTGGATTTGCCCAATCACGCGGGTCTTGATGCCACGACCATAGAACGGTTTGATAGCCAGCCTCTTTCGCTGTTTTAAATACAGCATCGTTAATATATCCGCCAGGAGGACGGAATAGCAAAGGTTCTTTCACCCATTTTTCAAAAAATTTCTTTCCATCTAAAATATCATTTTCTAATTTTTCATCTGACGAATTACTTGCGTACAAATGATTCATCGTATGATTTCCAATTTCATGTCCCTCTTTTAACACTTGCTTCACTAAATATGGATTACGCTGAACTCGAAATCCAATCATAAAAAATGTCGCTTCCGCCTTATATTGACGTAATAAATCTAAAACTTGTGGTGTATACGTTGGATCTGGCCCATCATCAAATGTAATTGCAATAATTTTTTCATTATTAGGTACTTCCCATGTTACATAACCAGTTGGTTCTAACTCTTTTCTGAGCAACATTTTCGCTTCCACTTTTTCCACTTGAAATATATGTACTGCACATAGCAAAGAAAAAACTAATAGAAAAATTTTCTGTTTTAGCATAACGTTTACTAAAGCAGCAAGGTTGTCGAATAGACAACAACCTCATTTACTTTTCTAATTGATCTACATTTCGCATTATATTTTGGAGATTATTTTCATATTGCTCAAGTTGTGGACGTTGTGTTTCTGAAGCTACCTCTAGTGCATTTTGAATTTGTTCATATGCTTCCTGAACCTCTTGGCGTAACTCTTTTAAATCATGACCGTAGTTAGGGTCATTTTTCACAATATTATTAAATGCATTTTCTGCTTGTGTAACTCCTTGCTGTGCCGCTTGAAAGGCTTGTTGCTTATCTTTATGATATGGCATTATATAATCCCCTTTCTATAATTGTTAGTCCCCTTTATCTTTACCTTTTTTTCTAAAAACATTCTCGTATAAAATCGCCAACTTCTCTCATTCTAAAAAGAAAGAGGAGGTGTCATATACAATGGATAAAAACAACCGTGAATCAAAAGAAAAACAAGGACAACCTGAACCATTAAGCGGATCTCATAAAGTAAAAAACCGTAACCATTCACGCCAAAAAAAACATTCACATCATGATATGTAATAAAAACATTCACATACCGTGCACATTCAACATAAAATGTTTGTATTTCATCATTTATTCTTCACCTCTGTTTCATTCATGCATAACATGATATGAATTGATATTTTACGGAGGGTGTCTTACATGGGCAAGAAAAAGAAGAATTGTCTTTTTCATGTTGATGGTTTCGAAGAATGGATGGATCAATTTTGTTCCGATTCTTATAGTAACTTTAGCTTTCCAAATCAAATTCACATCGATCTTTGCGAAACCGAAGAAGAATATATTTTGGAAACAGATGTACAAAATGTCACGGAACAAAATGTACTCATTAAAAAGTTAGAGACAGGCCTAGCTATATGCATACTTCATAAAAACATTTCCTTACAACGAACAATCCCTTTACCTACTACTATCATTTATAAAAAGATGCTAGCCTGCTTAGAAAACGGATTTTTAGCCATTCATATTTCCAAAAATGAAGTTGCTGATAAGCATGAAAAAAAAGTTCTTTTTTCAAATTAAGAGTTAATATAATTCAAACTAAGCCCCAGTTGATTACTGGGGCTTATGTTATTTCGCATGCATTTCTATATTAGAATTTCTATCATATCTTTTTTTCGATAAACCTTTTGTAACTAAAAGCACAGGAAATGCCACAGTTGAAAATATAGCTAGTGCTGAAAATACCGCAAACCCATTTTGGTACCCGTAGTAATCGAGAAGTACTCCTCCGAACCACGGACCTATTACTACTCCAATTCCCGAAAAGCCCATCGCACCGAAGTATGTTCCTTTTAGATGCGCAACAGCAATATCATCAATAAATACATCCGTCATCGAAAACATTAAGACTTCTCCAATTGTAAAAATAATTGTACAAACGGCAGCACCTAGCATAGATTCTACTATTCCAAAGCCAAATAATCCCCCGCTCACAAATAAAGTCCCAACCATAATTGATGTTAACGGTGTATACTTTTTGCACATTTGAATAACAGGGTATTGGATAATCACTACAACAATTGCATTTAAAGCGAGCATATATGAGAATAGCTTCACCCCATCCTCAAATATATGTGCATTTGCAAAATATTGAGATACTGTCGTCGTTAAATGGGAAAAACCGCAATTACTCAAAATAATACCGACTAAAGCAACTAAAAATACTATATCTTTTCGCAATATACGTATTGCATTTAGCATTGTAACAGTTTTTTCTGTACTCACTTTCTTTTTTTCCATTGGATACTTCTTAAATTGGAACGCTAATATAGCTGTATATAGAATATATACCCCAGCTGCTACTAAAAAAGGAATTGTTGATTTTGCACTTCCAATCTGTAATCCAACAATTGGTCCAATTGCAACTCCAACATTTATTGCACCGTATCGTAAGTTATAGACGAGTAACCGATACTCAGGCTTTGTTAAATCTGATAATAATGCTCTTGATGTTGGCTCAAAAAACGACCTACATAATCCATTTAAAGCGTTTAATAAAAAGAAACTTAAAACATGATCCGCAAGTGAAAAACCTATAAACACAAAAACCCAAACGATCATGGACCAGAGCATAATCGTTTTCCGGCCAAATCGATCTGATAAATTCCCTCCGATAAAACTAGCAAAAACACCAACAAGTGCACTCGTTCCGATAATAGCACCAGTCATTCCAGCTGATACACCTTTAACAGTCGTTAAATAAATCGCTAAAAAAGGGATACTCATTGAAGTTGCAAACCTAGCAAACAATGTCCCTAAAATAATACTCATTCCAAGCGGATGAATATGCTGTAACTTCCCCTTCATCGTTAAACCTACTCTCTCTATTTTCACAAAAAAAGAAAGCAAAGGATCTGCTTTCTTTTCCTTTTTCTATACTTGAGCTGTTGATACCCGAGTTGTTCTCGTTATGTCCATATCAATTCCATATGTGAACTGTAATTCTTTACACACATCTTTAATTAAGATTGCGACATTATACTTTTCATTAAATTGTAAAACTATGTTTTCTACTTCTTCATATGTATACTTATATTCCCCTGTAATGACACTTTTTAGATCAAAGCATTCGTTAATACAAAGTTGTACAAGTAGCTGGTCATATTTCTCTATTACATCTTCTTTCTTCCAAAGTAACTCTTTTACATATAATCGATCAAACTTCACACTTTCTCGATTACAATCCGTTAAAATCCGGGTCATTTCGTTTAATTCTCGATATAATTCGGAAATATTTCTACTTAAACTAAGCAGTTTATCTACGCCGTTTTCATATAACATATTTATTCCACCCCCGCATTTTCTTTCCCTTATTATAGCAAGAAAATTCTAAAAATAGTTTCTTTCTTCTGAAATATTAGGAAACTAATTTCAATTGCATTACAATGAAACTAGTTAATGCGAGGGGAGAAAGAAAATTGGAGCACAAATTATATTACACTGACGCTTATAAGCAAGACTTTACTACTAAAATTATAAAGCAAGATTATGATAAAGACGGTAACTTATACGTTGTTTTGAATGAAACAGCATTTTATCCGACAGGTGGCGGACAACCATATGATACTGGTACATTAAATGATATCAATGTAATCAATGTAGAAGAGATAAACGGAGAAATTCGTCACTACATTGCAGAACAATTACATACAGAAAACGTAGAAGGTAAAATCAATTGGGAGCGCCGTTTTGATCATATGCAACAACATGCAGCTCAGCACATTTTATCTGCTGCTTTTTGGGACCATTTTAACATGCCTACAATTGGATTCCATCTTGGTAAAGAAACAGTAACAATTGATTTAGAAACAGAAAATCTTCATGCAGAAACGGTTGAAAAAGCAATACAAATTGCAAACAAAATTGTTTTTGAAAACCATCCAATCCGCATCCAGTGGATGAACTTAGAAGAAGCGAAAACGTTGCCCCTTCGTAAAGAACCGACTATGACAGAAAATATACGGGTTGTTATTATCGAAAACTTTGACTACAACGGTTGTGGTGGAACGCATCCGAAACGAACTGGTGAAGTTGGTCCTATTCAAGTACTAGGATGGGAGCGCAATAAAGGTGGTATACGCTTAACGTTTATCGCTGGTTGGCGTACACTTAAATTAATGGGGCAACAGCAACAAATTATGAAAGATGTTTCTAAACAATTAAACAGTAGCGAAACTGATATTCCAGCAAAAGTGGCGCAACTGCTTACTTCTCAAAAAGAAAACGAAAAAGCAATACAAACAATGAATGAAAAATTATTATTTGCAGAGGCAAATGAACTACTTCTACAGCCTATAAAAATTCATGCTGACATACTTATTTCTAAAGTATTTACAAATCGTTCTATGCAAGAAATCGCAAAGCTTTCCGCTATTATTACAGAACAACAAGAGCATGCAATTACGTATTTCGTCATCGAAAATGATGACAAACTACAATGTATTCTCGCTTGCGGAAAATCAGTATCACTCGATATGAATGCTCTTTTAAAAGACGCTCTTCCTACAATCGAAGGAAAAGGTGGCGGAAATAAGAAGAGTGCTCGCGGTGGCGGGAAAGCAATTATGAGCGGAGATGAATTTTTAAATCAGCTTGTTTCTTCTTTACAGTCGGCGGTGTAAAGCATTTTTAGTAAGGATAGCTAATAGCTATCCTTACTCTATAGTTACAGGCCAATATTTTGTTTCAATCCTTGGTAACTCCCTGCATTTGAAAAACCTTCACTTATAAGAGTTATAAAAGTTTCCGAAAAACCATAATGACTTAAATCTTTAATCGGCACCATTTGCACATCATGAATTGGATTATGATCAAATTCATTAGAGGGTAACATAATTTCCCCTGTAAGCTTTTCAAGTAGAAATGTAATATGTAATAAAGATGGACTGGCATCCGGTTTATCACAAACATAGAGTAGCTTCTTAATTTTAACTTCTAATCCCGTTTCTTCTCTCATTTCTCTAATCATCGCCTCTTCTAACATTTCACCATTCTCCACTCTTCCTCCAGGTAAAGACCAATTCCTATTAGCAACTTTTTGCTTTACTAGCAATAATTTTTCACCTTCAATTAAAATTCCCGTAACACGAACTTGCATTACATTTTCCATATGTAATCTCCTCTTCCCATTATATTTACAAATTAACCCTTCCATAAAAAGAACATACGTTTTATAATTGAAGAAAATTATGGAAGAAAGTAGTTGTTACATTCATGCGTCCAACTTTAACAAAGTCTATATCACTTGAAGATTTCCAAAACTATTATTGGTTAAAAGCAGAACTCCAAACATTTTGTCGTGAGAATGGGTTGCCAGCTAGTGGCTCTAAGATCGAAATAACCGAGCGTATCTCACATTATTTAACTACTGGTAAAATATTAAAAAACAGCTCTGTTCAAAAGGTGAGTAAAGCTTCCCTATCCTATAAAGACCTTTCTCTTCAAACGATTATTACTAACAATCACCGCTGTAGCGAAGATGTTCGTGCTTTTTTCAAAGAAAAAATCGGAACAAACTTCCGCTTTACAGTAGCTCTTCAAAAATTTTTCAAAGAGAATGTTGGAAAAACATATGAAGACGCGATAGCTTTTTGGCATGAAGAAAACGAACGAAAAAAAGACCCTACATACAAAACAACTATCGGTACACAATTTGAATACAATCGCTTTACTCGTGACTTTTTCGAAGATCCAAATAATAAAGGGAAAGCAAAAGCTGATGCGATTGCTGCTTGGAACGAAATGAAAGCGAAGCCTGGTAGCAATATTTATGTTCCTCAAAAAGTAGAAAACTAGTTACCTCGCTAGTCTTCTACTTTCTCAAATAATAGCGCAATCCCTATCCCGCCTCCAATTCCTAATGTAGCAATTCCATATTTCATAGACTCTCTTTGTGCCTGATAAAACAAACGTGTTACAAGCATAGCACCAGATGCACCGTACGGATGACCGAGCGCAATTGCTCCACCATTTACATTTACTTTTTCGTACGGAATTTGTAACTCTTTTGCGCAAGCAACAACTTTTGAGGCGAATGCTTCATTTATTTCAAAATAATCGATGTCCTCTACTTTTACATTCATTTCGTTTAATAATTTGTTCACCGCAAATATCGGACCAGTCCCTGGAAGCTTGGGATCCACTCCCACTACAGCACTACGAACGAAACGAAGTACAGGCTTGTATCCTAACTTTCGGGCTTGTCCCTCTTCCATTACAAGAACAGCACATGCCCCATCATTTACACCGCACGAATTACCTGCCGTTACTGTTCCATTTTGTAAAAATGCGGGCTTTGTTCTTTTAATGATTCGTTCATAATTCATTTCTGGCTTTATAGATTCATCTAATAATCCATTAAAAGAAAATATTTCATCATGTATATATCCTTTTTCTAACGCTTGCAGTGTCCGCTTATAACTAAGACAAGCATACTCGTCTTGCATTTCTCTCGTTATATTATAACGCTCCGCAACATATTCAGCCGCTACTCCCATGTCAGGATCACCAATTGTTTCAGGTGAAAATCTTGCTCTTTTTTGAAAAGGTGACGTACTTGTACTCTCTACTCCCCCGGCGATATAACACTTACCTGCCCCGCCTTGAATGAGATGACACGCAGTTCGAATTGCTTCTAAACCAGAACCACATTGCCGATCAATCGTTACACCAGGAATATGATAGCCAAGTCCCACCTCTAAAGCAGATAGTCTCGCAACATTCCCTCCTGGCCCAACAACATTACCTAATATGACATCATCTATTTCCCTCTCAATCCCTTTACTTAAAAACGTAAGAAGCGGCGTTGTTAATTGCTGAACTTCATACTCTTTTAACATCCCATTCTTCTTACCAATAGGTGTTCTTTTCGCCTCTACAATAACTGCTCTATTCATATATTTTCTCCCGGTTTTCAATCATACTTTTTGCTTCCATACGAGCGATTTTCCCACTATTTGTATAAGGTATTCCATCTACAAAATGCCATTCTTTCGGTATTTTAAAAGAGGATAATCTCTGTAAGCAAAAACTCTTTAATTGTTGTTTCGTAGCACTTCCTTTTACGATCGCGACGGGCTTTTCACCCCAGTAACTATCTTTCACACCAATTACAACTATTTCATCAACAGCTGGGTGTTCATGTAATACACTTTCTATTTCTTCTGGATAAATATTGATTCCTCCAAATAAAATCATATTCTTCTCTCTACCAACAATATATATAAAGCCTTCTTCATCTTCATAGCCTACATCTCGCACTGTCATCCAACCTTCTGCATTCAACTCCCGTGTTAAAACCCCATCTATTATGTATCCCATAAAAAACTGATCACTTTTCACATAAACAGTTCCTATTTCACCTTTTTGTACTTCTTCGCCTGCTTCATTACATATTCGAACTTGCACATTATGACAAGGTTTTCCTACTGAATTTGGCCTTCTTTCGCTTTCTGCATCGACTAGTGCTGTTACAAAACTTAACTCTGATGCACCATAAAATTCATATCTTTTCGCATAAGGAAATATATTCTTTATTTTTTCTTTCGCTTCAGCTTCCCATTTCGCTCCTGACGAAATAATTTTCACTTTATTTTCTATTAATCTACTTTCTTTATATAAAGATTCAAGCATTGTCGGAACTGTATACATAACTGATATATTTTCAGTTTCTAACTTATCTAATACTTGATTTGGAAAGAACTTTCTCATAATGTGCACTGTTTGTCCTACATATAATGCACTTATTGCCCCGTATAAGAAAAGAGAATGAACGAGCGTCCCAGCTATTAAAATCGAATCCTCCCTTTTCATATGAAAATCATGTACATTACAATCAAAACTATGAACCCACGATTGTTGTGCACGTAAAAATGCTTTTGCTGTTCCTGTTGATCCTGATGTAAATCCCATATAAAAAGGAGCATGTTGTACACTTTCTACAGTGGAATATGTAGGAAGATATTTCTCTATCATTCTTTTCCACTCATCAATTTCAATTACTCTTCCTTCTTCATCCAATAGATCATTCACCTTATATCGTTCTGTCACAATCATATCCGGATTACTAATTTCAATTCTTTCTCTGAGCTCATCTTGTTTCCACTTTATATCTAACGGAACACAAACCCACCCGGCCATAGCGGCACCAGAAAATAGTTGTAAAAACTCTATACGATTTTCTAATAGGATTGCTATCGTTTTATTCTTCGATTTTTTTTCATTTAACCAGCTTGCTACTTTACAAACTGATTCAAACCACTCTTTATATGTTAAAACTCTATCATTTTCCTTTATCGCTATTTTATTTGGTTGTAAAGAGGCATGCTTTTTATATTCTTTTGTAATCCCCATATGAGACGTCCTTTCTTTACAATAATAATAAAAAGAAACACGCAATTAACGTGTTTCTTCCCTTTATCATCCCGCATTTGTATATTTTCCATTCTTTAAAGCGGGCGTAATAATATGTTTCAATGAACGATGTAATTTTGTTACGAGAACTGCCGCAATAATTGCTTTTATACAATCCCCTGGTAAAAACACAGCACTCACTTTCATTGTCTCCCATACAGAAACTTCCATTAAGAACGCTTGTACAGTAATACCAAATACATAAACTACGAAAATACCACCAATTATATTAATACATAATACTTTTATAATAGAAGCTTCACGTAAACGCTCAATTAAATAACCAATAACAAACGCCCCAATGATGTAACCAAGTAAATATCCTGCACTTGGTCCAACAAATACACCAAGGCCACCGCGTCCACCAGCAAGCAATGGTGCTCCAACTCCTACAATAAGTAAGAAAATAAGCTGACTTAACGCACCTAGACGTGATCCTAACAACCCACCCGCAAGCATAACACCGAGTGATTGCAATGTAATTGGAACTGGTGTAATAGAAAGAGCAATCGGAGGTATTAACCCTAACACTCCCATAATAGAACTAAATAAAGCGACGAAAACTAAATTTTTTGTATTCATATTTGCTTCTCCTATTTGTAAACTTAAAATTGTTTTTAGATAACATATCACAAAAATTATATTATCTTTCCACTCCTCTTTTGTCAACCGTTAATGTATTAGAGTTTACAAATAAAAGTTCACTTATTTCTCTCTATGCAAATGCTCCAGTTCTTTCCGAAGCGCCTGTTTTAAAAACTTCCCAACAGATGTTTTCGGTATTTCTTCCATAAAGACAATATCGTCTGGCAACCACCACTTCGCAAACTGTGGTTTTAAAAACTCATATATTTCTTCTTTTGTAACCGTACTATTTTTCTTTTGAACAACGCAGGCAATTGGTCGCTCTTGCCACTGAGGGTGCGGAACTGCAACGACAGCCGCTTCAAATATAGCATCATGTGCCATTAAAGCATTTTCAAGATCGACCGAAGAAATCCATTCTCCCCCGCTTTTAATAACATCCTTCGTACGGTCAACAATTTTCACGCAACCTTCCTCATCCACTGTGACAACATCACCAGTATATAACCATCCATCGCGAAAACCTTCGACAGTACGATCATCGTTATAATAGCTTTCAGCGATCCAAGGTGCTCGTAAACATAATTCTCCCATCTCAGTACCATCCCACTTCACTTCACCATTTGTACCGACTACTTTCATCTCGACACCAGGTACAAGATATCCTTGTTTAGAGCGAATTTCTAGTTGCTCTTCATACGATAATTCCGTTTCATAACTTTTTAAACGTGCAAGTGTTACGAGTGGACTCGTTTCAGTCATACCATATGCATGTATGAACGGAACATTATGTTTCTGTTCAAATGCTTTAATAACACTTTTCGGCGCCGCTGCACCTCCGCATAGTATTCTCGTCATACTAGATAAATCGTAACTATTATTTTCTAACTCTTGTAATACGCCGAGCCAAATTGTCGGCACACCCGCAGCTAACGTCACTTTTTCTGATTGAATCATCTCTAATAAAATTTTTGGAGTAAACATCGGTCCAGGAAGAACTTGTTTTGATCCAAACCAAGTAGCCGCAAAAGGAAGTCCCCAAGCGTTCACATGAAACATCGGGACGATTGCCATTGCTGCATCACTTTCCGATAAAGCAGCTGTATCCGCTAAACCGAGTGCCATACAGTGTAATACAGTACTACGATGCGTATATACAACACCTTTTGGATTTCCTGTAGTCGCTGACGTATAACACATACCAGCAGGTGTATTTTCATCAATATCTTTTACAAATTGGAAATTTGGATCACCTTCTTCTAATAGCTTTTCATAATGATATACAGGCTTCAGCGTCGTATTTGGGAGTTTATCTTTATCAGTCATAATAATGTAAGCTTGTACAGTTGATAATTGTGATTGAATATTTTCAACAAGCGGTACGAGATCTTCATCTATAAGTAGAATTCGGTCTTCTGCGTGCTGAATAATGTATGAAATATGTTGAGGAGATAAACGAATGTTAATTGTGTGCAAAACAGAAGCAATACCTGGAATAGCAAAATACGCTTCCACATGTCGATGATGGTTCCACGCTAACGTTCCTACACGTTCACCTTCTTTAATTCCAAGCTTTTTCAACGCACTGGAAAGTCTTCTCGTCCTTTCCCCTAACTGCTTATACGTTAATGTCGTAATGGTATCATGTGTGCGAGAAACAATTTCTTTCTTTGAGAATAACTTTTCTGCTCTTTCCATCATAGAACTAATTGTTAGCGGTACATTCATCATCATATTGGTTATATCCCCCTTTAAAGCGTTTTCATTTTTTCGTTTATTATAACAGACTTCCGCAAATGATTACGACATTTTTCTGTATTTTCTGAATTATTTCTTTGGAAATAATTCAGAAAATACTAAGTGAAAACATATTAAAATTCTTTCTTACGATATATAAATACCGAAATAACAAAAGAAAAGATATATATGATAACACCAAATATTGTATATAGCATTGAAACGTATACAGATGAATTTAAATTTGATATTGGAAATTGTTCTATTAGATAACCAATAACACTTTGTAATCCAAAATAAGTAACAAGCCCCCCGCATGCGCCTCCAATTGTAATAGCATCAGATTTTTCTGCTCCAAAAACATAGAGAAGTGGATAGGCTATTGCTCCGGCATTAAGAATGATGAACATCCCTAAAGAAACACTCTTAAATATATCATCATCAATTGGTGTATCTGAAACTAAACCATGTACATAAAATATGCCATACGATAATAAAGTACCAATAATTACAACTAAAAAATAGAAAAGGTAGTGACTTTGTACAATGTTATTTCTAGTAACCGGTAAAGTAAGTACATATTTTTCATAACCCGACTTACTCTCATACTTAATAACTTCAAGTGCAGGAATCGCAGCAAATAAGATAATGAATGTAGCAATTAAACGGTACATTGAAGCATTACCAAAATAAAAAACAAATCCTGATCCTAATATCGCCATTCCCATGAACATAAAGAAAGTTCGATACACTAGATAGTAGTTTGTCAATAATAAACCTTTCATTTATTTTTCACCCCTTGTTAATAAAACACTTATTTCTTCTAGTGAAATGGTTCTATGAGCAATCCCATTTGGTAGTTTATGCACATCTGATACAAGTACATTGAAATAAGAACCATTATTCCTTTTCACCACAACTATATCTTTGTTAATTAAAGTTAGTTGTTCCTCATCAACATCTACAATGGCATAATTGTCCAAAACTTTATCCTTTTCTTCATTCAATAAAATTTCTCCATCTTTTATCACAATAAGGTGACTAGCTATTTTTTCTACATCACTCATAATATGTGAAGAAAGTAATATACCACCGTTACTTTTATTCACAAAACTTTTTAATTCCTCTAATACCTCCTCCCTAGATGAAGGATCAAGACCTCCCGTCGCTTCATCTAGGATTAATAATTTGGCATTATGCGACAATGCAACAGCTATAGATAGTTTCATCGACATTCCACGGGAAAATCTACCTACTTTTTGATTAGTAGGTAAAGAGAAAGAATGAACTAATCGGTAAAAATTTTCTCTGTCCCAAGATTCAAATATCTTTTCAAAAACCTTATTTAGTTGTTTTATTGTAAGATGAGCCGGGAGATTCATAGCATCAAATACGACTCCAATCTTCCCCTTATTCTTGGCATCTTTATTTATATTTTCTTCACCAAATATTTTCACTGTACCACTATCTTTAGAAATTAATTCTAGTACTGTTTTAAATGTTGTTGATTTACCTGCCCCATTGTCACCAATGAATCCCACTATTGACCCTGATGGCACATTGAATGTAACATCTTTTAAAACAATTTTGTTTCCAAATGATTTACTTAAATTTTTAATTTCTAGAATGTTTGACATCATTTCACTCCTATCTTAACTTTTCATAAAAGTATGTTTGCTCCTATTAAAAATTATCCACTTTTTCTCTCACTTTCTTTTTTAGTTTGAAAATAATACGATTGCTATATTCTTTATTTTCTACTAAAATTCGATACATCTCCCACACTCCTATAACACGAACAAAAAGATAAACTCCAATAGCAATAAGTACAACACAGTACGGATAATACTGCACTAATTCTCCTGAAGTGATATGCTTTTCCTCAAACAAAAACGGTATTGCGCCTGCGGCAATAAAACAAAATCCAACAATCATCACTGCGGCATACTTCTTCTTAATAATCGCATATCTTTTTGTCAATTCTTTTAGAAAGTTTTGATCAAATAGTAGTTCTTCTTTTTTCAATACATTGTATCGACTCTCTTCTATCGTTGCAGGCACCATCATTGCTCCAATTCCAAGAACAGCAATGATAATGACAAGGAATGTCGACATTGTTGCATTTTCTTTAAATAGTAAATACGGTATTGTAGATAAAATGAGCAAGCTAAACCCTAACGCTATATATTTTGAAATCTTTTGCCCATACACTATATACCCTTCTGCCATTTCCTGACTTACGTAATAGCCATCCACATTTTCATTACTTTGCTCTGCAGTTTCTTTTAATAAATAGTCGAGTGATACTTCAAATACATTTCCAATCATTATTAACTTTTCAGTTTCAGGAAAACCTTGACCGTTTTCCCATTTACTAACCGCTTGCCTTGTTGTGTTTAATTTTTCAGCTAATGCTTCTTGAGAAAGGCCCTTTTCCTTTCTTAATTTAAAAAGCTTTTCACCAAATCCCATATGTGTGTCCCCCTTTGTTTTCTTACCTAAATTGTATGTAAACATTGCCCTTATCTCTATCTTCCTGCGGTTGCACTTTGTCAACTTACGGTTGCGATTGTGTTATATAGCGATTTTTCATACGATTTAGCTAGTTTTCTTCTACGATTATGACATTAATCAAACATTTCATTCCAATAACAAATTATAACAATTAAAGGTAATTATTGTTACAAAAAAATAAAAACTCCCTTATTCATTTAAAGGAGTTTTCGATATGAAATATTCCAAGAAGGGCTAATTTTCTTTCTTATATTAATTCACAATTTCTTCTATATATTTTTGTATGTTGTGCAACGATTAATAAGCATCCCACACAGTATATGTTGTCATCTCTTTATATAAGGCATATTCATATATATGTAAAATATTACTCCTATTAGCTTCTTTAATAAAAACACTTTTCAATAATCATAACGGCTTCTGCTTAAACTTTTCATAATGTCGTACTTTTAATAAAAGGACATTCCCGCAATCTGTACAAATATAAGCATCTACTGGTGAAGATGTGAACATCGTTTCCTTTTTCCGTATTTGTGCATATCCGACAAACTCACCTTCTCCTATGTTTTGAGAACCACAATTAGAGCATGTCTGCACGGTTTTTTGTTTCATGAGAGCACCACCTTTAATCTGTTTCCACTCCCTTCGACAGCTCACTTCCATTTCCCTTCCAAAAAGCCTCTTATTCTCTCACATTTCAACAGGAATCTCAAAACAAAAATCGTATATGTACTATGAAATATATTTATTAACGGAGGAATTTTATGACTACTGTTATGACACTCGATATAGCAACAGAAATTGAAAATGCAGAAATTGATATGCTCTCTTCTAGATTAGAGAGACTACAAACAATAAGCGGAAACCCAATGCAAGTGCAAATGAAAAAATTCGGTAGCGCCACTGCCTTTTCATCAAAAATAATTGCTGGTCCTGCTTTTAATACGGTAAAAGGTATTACAAATGCAGATGCGATTGATGCAATCATTTCTTATTATGAATCACTACAAATCCCTTGTCGTTTTGAAATTACCCCAGCACAAGGTACAACTAAATTATTTCAATACTTATCTCAAAAAGGGTTTTATCAATCTAGCTTCCATACTGCTTTGTATAGTATACCGAGAGAGGGTTCATCACTTCTTCCTTCTAATATTACAATACGAAAACTAAAAGAAAATGAGTTTGATATTTTTGCAAACATTTATGTACATGGATTTAATATGCCATCCTTTACAAAAGATAGCGTGCGCCAAAATAATGAAATTCTTTACAATGAACCAGGATGGCATTTTTTCATAGCTGAAGTTCAAAATATCCCTGCTGGTATTGGTGTCCTGTATATAAATAAGGGTGTCGCATCATTAGCTGCTTCTGCTACTTTGCCAGAATTTCAGCGTAAAGGCTGTCATACTGCATTAATTCAAAAACGAATTAAGACAGCTATTGAATCAAATTGTACTTTAATAGTTGGACAAGCAAGGTTCGGTAGCGGCAGTCAAAATAACATGGAACGTGCCCACATGAAAATTGCTTATACAAAATCAATATGGACCGCAAAAGACATATAATTTACTTTATTTCTCCTTCCGTTACATTTTTAAACATTTTATGACAAATCCTTTTCTATCCTATTAATCATTTGAATATTCAAACTAGATTTGTTACGATATTACTAGATACATCATTCAACTTGCAATATGAAAAGAGAATTCTAATCAAACTACAAGGAGGAGAAATGTATGACTAAACATGATCATGGTTTAAAAGAAAAAGTAGAAGGTGCCATTGATAAGGTAAAAGGTGAAGTAAAAGAAGTTGTTGGGAAAGTAACTGACAATAAGAAATTACAAGCTGAAGGAAAATGGGATAAGGTGAAAGGCACTGCTAAAGATACAGTTGGTAATGTAAAAGAAAAAGTACATGAATATAAAGAACACAAGAAAGAAAAATAAAAAAAGAGCCCATCGGCTCTTTTTTTCAGGCTGTGGAG
>NZ_QNUB01000003.1:0-48235 GCF_008042345.1 Bacillus sp. AR8-1 | reverse complement strand
AGTAGGACGTCGCCAAGCAACTAAAAACACAAGTCTTTTGACTTGTGTTTTTTTGTATTGTTAAAAAGAATGGGAAAGAAGTAATGGTAATACAAACACGTTGCCCAAGAGTTAATCATATTATATAAGAGATGGGTGTATATTTTTCTGGAAATTGTTAAGGATTAGAAGTATAAAATAGGTTCACTTAAATAGGGAGGGAAGGTTATGAAATTACAAAGTGAAGTTTGTATTGTTTGTGAGACAAAAAGAAAAGAAGGTATATATGTTTATAATAATTTAATATGTTATGAATGTGAAAAGGATATGGTGAATACAGAGACAGATGATCCGAAATATATACATTATTTAAAGCAACTTCGAAAATTAGAAGTATCATATTTTTAAATAGGCATATGCCTATTATTTTTTTTGTTCTGTATAATAGATGGAGAATGAATAATAAGGAAGAGATGTAGATGAATCAAAATCATATGCCTTTATATGAGGCGTTAATCGAGTTTAAAGAAAGAGGGCCGTTATCCTTTCATGTCCCAGGTCATAAGAATGGTTTAAACTTCCCTCAGAAGGCAATAAGAGAGTTTAAAGATATTCTATCTATTGATGTAACTGAGTTAGCAGGACTAGATGATTTGCATAGTCCGTTTGAATGTATAGATGAGGCACAACAATTATTGGCTGAAGTGTATGATACAAAGAAAAGTTATTTTTTAATTAATGGTTCAACAGTCGGGAACTTAGCGATGATTTTGTCTTGTTGTGGGGAACATGATATTGTTCTTGTACAAAGAAATTGTCATAAATCAATTATTAATGGTTTAAAACTAGCGGGAGCAAATCCCATTTTTTTAGATCCATGGATTGATGAAACTTATAATGTACCAGTGGGAGTTCGTAATGAAATTATTAAGAAAGCAATTGGAAAATATCCAAATGCGAAAGCACTCATTCTAACGCATCCTAATTATTATGGTATGGGGATGGATTTAGAGGCAAGCATCGCTTTTGCACATGCACATGAAATCCCTGTTTTGATAGATGAGGCACATGGGGCACATC
The DNA here is from genome assembly GCF_008042345.1 of Bacillus sp. AR8-1. Taxonomy (NCBI): domain Bacteria; kingdom Bacillati; phylum Bacillota; class Bacilli; order Caryophanales; family Bacillaceae; genus Bacillus; species Bacillus sp. AR8-1. The sequence goes on along the minus strand of NZ_QNUB01000003.1, from coordinate 47,176 downwards.
TTTGTTTAGGAGAACCATTCCCGAAATCAGCGTTAACATATGGTGCAGATATTGTAGTGCATTCTGCACATAAGACATTACCCGCAATGACAATGGGTTCCTATTTACATATAAATAGTCACTTAGTAGACGAAGAGAAGGTTACTACTTATTTAAGTATGCTACAATCTAGTAGTCCATCGTATCCAATTATGGCTTCCTTGGATATAGCACGCTTTACAATGGCGCGTATAAAAGAAGAAGGTCATGGTGAAATTGTTGAGTTTTTACGGAGATTTAAGGAACGGTTACGTTCTATTCCCCAAATCGCCATTTTAGAATATCCGTTGCAAGACGAGTTAAAGGTTACCGTACAAACTCGTTGTCAGTTATCGGGGTACGAATTACAGTCCGTATTTGAAAAGGTCGGTATATATACAGAGATGGCTGATCCGTACAATGTCCTATTTATTTTACCCCTGCAAGCAAATGAGGGGTATATGAAGGTTATAGAGATGATCCGAGTAGCATTGCAACATTATGACGTGAAAGACAAGAGGGAATCTATTCGTTATACTTATAAAGGTGAATTCTCTCCGTTGCCGTATACGTATAAACAACTAGAAAGATATGGAACAAGGATAGTATCTATAGAAGAGGCTGTTGGAATGATAGCGGCGGAAATGGTGATTCCGTATCCACCTGGGATTCCATTGGTTATGTATGGAGAGAGAATTACTTCAGAGCATAAAGAGCAAATTATGTATTTAGAGAGAGCAGGAGCTCGTTTTCAAGGTAATACGAAATATATGAAAGTGTATGATATAGAAAGTAGGTTTTAGGATGAAGGGATTATTTGTAACAATTGAAGGCCCAGAAGGTTCAGGTAAAACAACGTTAATTAAAAGCTTATTGCCATATTTTGAACAAAAAGCACAAAAGGTAATGGCGACAAGGGAACCAGGTGGTATTGCAATTTCTGAGGACATTAGGACGATTTTACATAAACAAGAATATACGATGATGGAAGCACGTACAGAAGCGCTTCTTTATGCTGCTGCGCGCAGACAACATTTAGTAGAAAAAGTTATGCCAGCACTTAATGAGAACTATCTCGTGTTATGTGATCGTTTTATAGATAGTTCTTTAGCATATCAAGGCTATGCAAGAGGATTGGGTATGGATAAGGTATTTGAAATAAATCGTTTCGCAACAGAGGACTGTATGCCTAGTTTAACAATTTATCTAGACATTGAGCCTGAGGTTGGCTTGGCTCGGATTGAAAAAGATGCAGGACGTGAAGTAAATCGACTAGATATGGAAGATATCTCTTTCCATAAACGTGTGCGCGAAGGGTATTTACAAGTTGTAGAACGTTTCTCGGAGCGTATTGTATTGGTAAATGCTGATCAGCCGATGGAAAAACTTATAGAAGAAGTTGTTCAGATTATAGAAGATAAATTGTTATAATAGAAGGAAAGAATGAAATAAGTGAGGTATGCATTATGATGAAGACGTGGGAGCAGCTTTCTGCTATACAACCCATCGGTGTAAAAATGTTGATGAATAGCATTGCAAAAGAGCGTATATCCCACGCTTACTTGTTAGAGGGAGGGAAAGGTACGGGAAAGTTTGCGACAGCAATTCAAATGGCAAAGAGTTTCCTCTGTTCTCAGCGGAATGGAGTAGAGCCCTGTCATGTATGCACAAATTGTAAGCGAATTGATTCAGGTAACCACCCTAACTTACATATTGTAAAACCAGACGGATTATCTATTAAGAAGCAGCAAATTCATGATTTACAAGAAGAGTTTTCAAAAACAGGATTAGAGGCAAATAAAAAATTATATATTATTGAGCACGCAGATCGTATGACGGCAAATGCGGCAAATACACTTTTGAAATTTTTAGAAGAACCAAGTAGTGATACAACCGCTATTTTACTTACTGAACAAAGTCATCAAATTTTAAATACGATTTTATCTCGTTGCCAAGTTGTTACGTTTAGACCGTTACCTACAGAATCTTTAATTAGAAGATTACAGGAAGAAGGTATTACAGCATCTTTATCGACACTTGCTGCTCAACTCACAAATAGTTTTGATGAAGCTTTAGCTTTATGTAGTGATGAATGGTTTGCACAAGCACGAGCTTTAGTGATAAAATTATGTGAAGCGCTCGAAAAAGATAAAACCTCTATTTTTTTTGTACAAGAAAAATGGGGAAAACACTTTGGAGAGAAAGAACAATTACAGCAAGGGTTAGATATGTTACTCCTTATTTATAAGGATTTACTATATGTTCAACTTGGAGAAGAAGATCGTCTTGTTTTTCATGAGCAGAAAGAGATGTTTGAATCGTTTTCCTATGCTCAGAAGCGCATTGTATCAGCTCTCTTTAATATATTAGAGGCAAAAAATAGAATCAACGCTAATGTAAATGCGCAGCTTGTGTTCGAACAGTTAGTGTTGCGGTTGCAGGAGGGATGACCGTTTTGTATGATGTAGTAGGTGTTCGCTTTAAGAAGGCCGGAAAGGTATATTACTTTGATCCAAATCAGTTCGATATCTCTGAAAATGAGTTTGTTATTGTAGAAACGGTAAGAGGTATTGAATACGGAAAAGTAGTTATTACCAAAAAGCAAGTTGATGAAAACGACGTTGTATTACCGCTAAAAAAGGTTATTCGTATTGCAAATGAAAATGATCGTACCATTGTTGAAGAGAACAAACATGCTGCAAAAGAAGCATATCAAGTCTGTCAGCAAAAGGTAGTAGAGCATAATCTTGATATGAAACTTGTAGATGTAGAGTATACATTCGATCGTAATAAGATTATTTTCTATTTTACTGCGGATGGTCGGATTGATTTCCGCGAACTAGTGAAGGACTTAGCGGCAATTTTTAGAACAAGAATTGAACTAAGACAAATTGGTGTTCGTGATGAAGCGAAGATGCTAGGTGGTATTGGTCCATGTGGTCGTATGCTTTGTTGTTCTACTTTTTTAGGAGATTTTGAACCTGTATCCATTAAAATGGCAAAGGATCAAAATTTATCATTAAATCCTGCAAAAATCTCTGGTTTATGTGGTCGCTTAATGTGTTGCTTAAAATATGAGAATGATGAATATGAGGCAGCAAAGGAACAACTTCCTGATTTAGATCAACGTATACAAACCCCGCATGGTACTGGCCGTGTGATCGGATTAAATATTTTAGAAAGATTAATTCAAGTGGAACTAGTAGACAAGGAACGGATAGTAGAATATACGTTAGATGAGTTAGTGAATAAAGGGGTCGTTTCGAGTCAAACCACAGATTAATGAGGTGGGTGCTTGTGGAGAAAAAAGATATTTTTGAATCGGTTTCTAGTATGGAAGAGCAAATTGGACATTTATACAAACAGTTGGGAGAGTTAAAACAGCATCTTGCAGAGTTGTTGGAAGAAAACCAGCATATAAAAATGGAAAATAACAATTTGCGACACCGTTTTGAAGAAGTGCAGAATAAAGAAAAACAAAAAACTCAAAAGCGTAAAGAAGTGAAGCCGAAGACAGATATTGGTGAAGGCTATGACAATTTAGCGAGACTGTATCAAGAAGGTTTTCATATTTGCAATCTACATTATGGAAGTGTACGTAAAGAGGGAGATTGTTTGTTCTGTCTGTCATTCTTAAATAAAAAGTGAAATTACCTTTCCAATTATAATTGGAAAGGTAATTTTTTATACATGAAATAGGGTAGGTTAAGGGTAAGAAAAGGAGCAGTATATGAATTTATATGAAGATGAACGTTTAGATTACTTATTAGCGCAAGACATGAAGATTATACAAAGCCCATCAGTATTTAATTTTTCTTTAGATGCTGTTTTACTGGCAGATTTTGCATGGGTACCAATTCAAAAGGGGAATTTACTTGATTTGTGTACAGGTAACGCAGTTGTCCCCCTTCTATTAAGTACAAGAACAAAAGGAAAGATTACTGGTGTGGAAATTCAAGAACGCTTATATGATATGGGAGTAAGAAGTGTTCAATATAATGGGCTGGAAGAAAGAATTCACCTCATACATGGAGATTTGAAAGATATGCCAGAGAAACTCGGACGTCATCAATATGATGTTGTTACATGTAATCCACCATATTTTCAAACACCTCAAACTTCAGAGAAAAATATGAATGAACATTTAGCGATAGCTCGTCATGAAATTATGTGTACATTAGAAGATGTTGTATCTGCAAGTAGTCAGTTAGTAAAACAAGGTGGGAAAGTGGCGTTTGTACATCGTCCAGGGCGATTACTCGACATTGTCACATTAATGCGTAAATATAAAATTGAACCAAAGCGTGTGCGATTTGTTTATCCTAAGGTTGGAAAAGAAGCAAATACATTGTTAATTGAAGGAATTAAGGATGGAAATGCAGATTTAAAAATTTTACCACCTCTCGTTGTATATGAGAACAATAACGAATATACAAAGGAGATACGTTCAATTTTATATGGAGAAGAATAAGCATTTTTTTTATGTGGTAGAGTGCTCTGATGGAAGTTATTATGCTGGATATACAAACCATATAGAAAAACGAATACAGACTCATAATAGCGGCAAAGGAGCTAAGTATACACGCGTCAGGCTTCCTGTCGTTTTAAAATATGTAGAGACCCATGATGATAAACGTACAGCTATGCAAGCGGAGTATTACTTTAAGCAATTAACGAGAAAACAAAAAGAGGCATATATGCAAAAAGGAGAACGCTATGTGGCAACAAAAAAGCTTTCAACAAAATGAAAAGGGAGTTTTATATTTAGTACCAACTCCTATTGGAAATTTAGAAGATATGACATTTCGTGCAATCCGAATTTTAAAAGAAGTGGATTTAATTGCTGCTGAAGATACGAGACAAACGAAAAAACTTTGTAATTATTTTGAAATTGAAACACCTGTCACGAGTTATCATGAGCATAATAAAGAAGTAAGTGGAAAGAGAATATTAGAGAAGTTAGAGGATGGAAAGAATGTAGCACTTGTTAGTGACGCTGGTATGCCGTGTATTTCTGATCCGGGTTACGATATTGTTGTTGAGGCAGTAGCTGAGCAATATCATGTAATTCCGCTTCCTGGAGCAAATGCAGCCCTTACAGCATTAATTGCATCCGGTCTTGAAACAAAGCAGTTTTATTTCTATGGTTTCTTGCAGAGAAACAAAAAGGAACGGAAGATGGAGTTAGAAAAGCTTCGTTATGTACAAACTACAATGATGTTTTATGAAGCGCCTCATCGTTTAGATGATACTTTAATTTCGATGCAGGAAGTGTTGGGAAATAGAGAGATTGTATTGTGTCGAGAGTTAACGAAAAAATTTGAGGAATTTATTCGAGGGACAATTCAAGAAGCAATTGAGTGGACGAAGCAAAATGAAGTACGTGGTGAGTTTTGTATTTTAGTAGCTGGTTCAACAGAAGAACCTGCTCCAGAAGAACAATGGTGGGAATCTCTTTCAGTATATAATCATATTGAACACTATATAAATGAAAAAGGTATGAATTCAAAAGAAGCGATTAAAACAGTCGCTAAAGATCGAGATTTGTCGAAAAGAGATGTATATCAAATCTATCATGTCGATAAAAAATAAGCTTCTCATAATTGAGAAGCTTATTTTGCTGTTTCGATATAATCTTGAAGTTCGTTTAAGATTTGCTCAGCGCCTTCTTTGCTTAAGATGATTTTACCTTCAGCTAAAGAAAGGTTACCGTCAGATACTTCACCAGTTACTTGGCAAGTCATGTTTGGTTTATATTTCTTTAAGATGATTTTTTCGTCATCAACATAGATTTCAAGAGCGTCCTTTTCTGCAATACCTAAAGTACGGCGTAATTCGATTGGAATTACTACACGACCTAATTCATCAACTTTACGAACAATACCAGTAGATTTCATAATTTTTTTCCTCCTAAATAAATAGTTTATAAGTTTCGAGTCTATTTTTAGATTCGTCATTTTTCGACAAAATACCCTATGGACATATGATACCAATCATTTACATTTCCGTCAATTCTTAAATTCTATATTTTTTAAAAAGATTTATAGATTTCTTATTTCTTATATATAATAGATTGAGAGGAAATTCCACAATTATTTACAATATTTTCAGAAAAAAATAACAAATTTCAAGTGGAGATTGTATATTTTTTTGAAATATGAGCAATAGATGATAAAGATATCGAGCATTAAGACCCAGAATTCAAAAGTAGGTTGGCTTAAAGAAGATAAGTGAGATTCGGGCTGCTCGTAAAAGCCCGATTGATGTGGGCTAATAATCAGTGGGGATGAAGAAAAACCCCACTGATTAAAGTTTCACTTTATATATGAGTTTTTGATATACTGTTTATAAATACATATGAGGTTATTCGGGAGGTCCAAAACAATGACAGAGGAAAATAAGTCCTTTTATATTACTACCCCAATTTATTATCCAAGTGGAAAATTACACATTGGACATGCTTATACGACAGTAGCAGGAGATGCAATGGCACGATATAAGCGTATGCAAGGATATAATGTGCATTATTTAACAGGAACTGATGAGCATGGACAGAAGATCCAAAAGAAAGCAGAAGAGTTAAATATTACGCCACAGGCATATGTTGATAATATTGTTGCAGGAATTAAAGAGCTTTGGGAGAAGATGGATATTTCTTATGATGATTTTATTCGTACAACTGAAGATCGTCATAAAGATGTTGTCGAAAAAATCTTTAAGCAATTAGTAGATCAAGGTGACATTTATCTTGATGAATATGAAGGTTGGTATTCTGTACAAGATGAGACGTTCTATACAGAGCACCAATTAGTAGATCCAATTATGGAAGGTGACAAAGTAGTTGGAGGAAAAAGCCCAGATAGTGGTCATGATGTAGAACTTGTTCGTGAAGAATCTTATTTCTTTAGAATGGGTAAATATGTCGACAGACTATTAAAGTTCTATGAAGATAATCCACATTTCATTCAGCCGGAGTCTCGTAAAAATGAAATGATTAATAATTTTATTAAACCAGGATTAGAAGATTTAGCAGTTTCTCGTACTTCATTTGACTGGGGAGTTCGTGTTCCTGGTAACCCAAAACACGTTATTTACGTATGGGTTGACGCATTATCTAACTATATTACGGCGTTAGGTTATGGAACAGCAAATGAAGAGAAATATAAAAAATTCTGGCCTGCAGATGTGCATTTAGTTGGGAAAGAAATCGTTCGTTTCCATACAATTTATTGGCCGATAATTTTAATGGCATTAGATTTACCTCTTCCAAAGAAAGTCTTTGCTCATGGCTGGATTTTAATGAAGGATGGAAAGATGAGTAAGTCAAAAGGAAACGTAGTAGATCCAGTTACATTAATCGATCGTTATGGATTGGATGCATTACGTTATTACTTACTTCGTGAAGTTCCATTTGGATCTGATGGCGTATTTACACCAGAAGGATTTGTGGAGCGTATTAATTTCGACTTAGCAAATGACTTAGGTAATTTATTAAATCGTACAGTAGCTATGATTGATAAGTACTTTAACGGAGAAATCCCTGCATTTAAAGCAAATGTAACAGAATTTGATGAAACGTTAGTAGCGTTTGCACAAGATACTTTGAAAAAAGTAGAAGAAGCAATGGAGAATATGGAGTTCTCTGTAGCGTTAGGATCTATTTGGCAATTGGTTAGTCGTACGAATAAATATATTGATGAAACACAACCATGGGTATTAGCAAAAGATGAGAATGATCGTGAAAAGTTAGCTTCTGTAATGGCTCATTTAGCAGAAGTACTTCGTCAAACAGGTATTATGCTTATGCCATTCTTAACAGTAGCACCAAGCAAGATGTTTGCTCAGCTTGGCCTTACTGATGAGGCTCATAAATCTTGGGAAAGTTTATCTACAATTGGCTGTATTCCAGCTGGAACAAAAGTAGAAAAAGGAAACCCAATTTTCCCTCGTTTAGAAATAGAAGTGGAAGTAGAGTACATTAAAGAACAAATGAAAAGCTCTGCCCCTAAAGTAGAAGAGAAAAAAGAAGAAGAGCCGAAGGCAGAAGAAATTACAATTGATGATTTCTTTAAAGTAGAATTACGCGTAGCTGAAGTACTATCTGCTGAACCTGTGAAAAAAGCAGACAAGTTGTTAAAAATTCAACTAGACTTAGGCACAGAAAAGCGTCAAGTTGTTTCTGGAATTGCAAAATTCTATTCGCCAGAAGACCTAAAAGGTAAAAAGGTTATTTGTGTAACAAACTTAAAACCTGTAAAATTACGCGGTGAATTATCGCAAGGTATGATTTTAGCGGGTGAAGAGAATGGCGTATTGTCATTAGCATCAATTGACCAAAATCTACCAAATGGTACAAAAATCAAGTAATTAAGACAAGAAAAGAGATGTTTCACGTGTAACATGTGTGAAGCGTCTTTTTTCTTTTTACATTCTCTATTTTTGCATTAAGATTGTAGTATTGTTATCGTTAAGTTATTAAAGAACTTATTTTTGTAGAATAAACTTGATTTCAATATAAAAGGAGTTATGTATTATGTTGTTTGATACACATTCGCATTTGAATGCAGAGCAATTTGAAGAAGATTTGCAAGAAGTTATTGCCCGAATGAAAGAAGCGGGAGTTACTTATACAGTTGTTGTTGGTTTTGATGAAGTAATGATAAAAAAGGCGATGGAATTAGCTGAAGCTTATGATTTTATTTACGCTGCGGTTGGATGGCATCCAGTTGATGCAATTGACATGACAGAAGAACATTTAGCTTGGTTAGAAGAACTTGCTTCTCATCCTAAAGTCGTTGCACTTGGAGAAATGGGTTTAGATTATCATTGGGATAAGTCTCCAAAAGAAATACAGAAAGAAGTATTTCGTAAACAAATTGCATTAGCGAAAAAAGTGAAATTGCCGATTATTATACATAATCGCGATGCAACTCAAGATATTGTTGATATTCTAGAAGAAGAGAATGCAGCTGAAGTAGGAGGCATTATGCATTGTTTTAGCGGCAGCGTAGAAGTAGCAGAGCGATGTGTTGATATGAACTTTCTAATTTCGTTAGGCGGACCAGTTACATTTAAAAACGCTAAAAAGCCGAAAGAGGTTGCTACGGAGATTCCATTAGAGAAATTGTTAATAGAGACGGATTGTCCATATCTAACGCCGCATCCATTTCGAGGGAAACGAAATGAACCGAGTTATGTAAAACTCGTAGCAGAAGAAATTGCGAATTTAAAAGGTGTTTCTTATGAAGAAGTAGCAGAAATGACAACCAAAAATGCAAAAGCTTTATTTGGTGTTGAATAAAAAAGAATGGGGAAACCTGTTCTTTTTTATTTTGAAAAAACACTAGTAGAAGTGATGAAGAAAATAAATGTGAATGATGAAGTGTTACAATAAGGACAGAGAACAAAGATTTTTCTATTCTATTTTTTAAAATATAAGAATGAGGAAAATAATAATGGAAAAGTCGTCATTTTTTTGTTTTACTAAGTAGAGACGAAACGAGTGTGGAGGCAAGCATGAAAATAAAAGAGATTATCGTTGTAGAAGGTAAAGATGATACAGTTGCGATTAAGCGTGCTGTTGATGCGGATACAATTGAAACGAACGGTTCAGCAATCGGTGATCATGTTATTGAGCAAGTTAAATTAGCGCAGCAAAAAAGGGGCGTTATTATTTTCACAGATCCAGATTATCCTGGAGAGCGTATTCGAAAAATTATTTCTGACAAGGTTCCCGGCTGTAAGCATGCCTTTTTACCGAAGGAAGAAGCGCTTGCTAAAAGGAAAAAGGGAGTTGGGATCGAACATGCTTCTAATGAGTCGATTCGCCGTGCTCTAGAGAATATACATGAAGAAATGGAAGCTTATACAAGTGAAATTAGTTGGAGTGATTTAGTCGATGCAGGCTTAGTGGGCGGAGAAATGGCAAAGAGCCGCAGAGAAAGAATGGGTAAGCTATTAAAGATTGGTTATACAAATGCAAAACAGTTACATAAACGATTACAGATGTTTCAAGTTTCAAAGGAATCATTTGGAGAAGCTTATAAGCAAGTAATACAGGAGGAAAAAAAATGAAGGATATCGCAACGCCAAATCGTACAAAAGACATTGTTGAAAAGTATGGATTTTCATTCAAAAAAAGTTTAGGACAAAACTTTTTAATTGATACAAATGTATTAAATCGTATTGTCGATCATGCAGAAATTGGTTCAGAAAGTGGTGCAATTGAAATTGGACCAGGTATCGGTGCATTAACAGAGCAATTAGCGAAGCGTGCTAAAAAAGTAGTGGCTTTTGAAATTGATCAAAGACTATTACCAATTTTAGATGAGACGTTAGCACCATATGGTAACGTTACAGTTATTAATAAAGACGTACTAAAAGCGGATGTACATGAAGTATTTAATGAGCAATTTGAAGAAGGGCAAGATGTAATGGTAGTAGCTAACTTGCCATACTATATTACAACGCCAATTTTATTTAAATTGCTTGAAGAAAAGTTACCAGTTCGTGGATTTGTTGTTATGATGCAAAAAGAAGTTGGAGATCGTTTAGCTGCTAAACCTGGAACGAAAGAGTATGGTTCTTTATCGATTGCTATTCAGTATTATACAGAAGTTGAAACAGTTATGACTGTACCGCGTACAGTGTTTGTACCACAGCCAAATGTTGATTCTGCAATTATTCGCCTTCTAAAGCGTCCGAAACCGGTTGTAGAGGTGACAGATGAAACATTCTTCTTTGAAGTAGTACGAGCAAGTTTCGCACAGCGCCGTAAAACTTTGATGAATAATTTATCAAATAATTTAAATGGTTTCCCGAAAGATAAGGAATTATTGGATCGAATTTTAACAGAAGTAGGAATTGATCCAAAGCGAAGAGGCGAAACGCTATCTATTGAAGAGTTTGCAACATTAAGTAATGCATTGGTTCTTCATAAATTATCATAAGAATATGAAAGGGACAGTTCAACTTGAACTGTCCCTTTTGTCACCTTTCTCCCTCTAAATTCATATTTTAAAAACAGGTAAGATGGCCTAATGAGTTTGGAGGTAGGAGAATGGCTTTACATGTTGGAGAATTAGTGGAACGATATTCTCATAAGAGGGATATTCTTTTTCGTATTATAGAAATAAAAGGCGAGATAGCTATATTGTTTGGAGAGGAAATTAGACTGGTGGCGGATGCGCCACTTGAAGATTTAATTAGTATAGATCAACGAGAACATAAAAAAAGGGTGAAGCGTGAGAAAGAAACAATGGAGCGCACGTATCGTTTGTTTCAACAAGATTATGTGTTAATGAAACAAAGGCATGAACATACTTCAACTGGTGGATACACAAGTGAGGTGAATTATTTTCAAATGCCGGGACGTGTATTGCATATAGATGGAGACCCTTTATATTTGCGCAAGTGCTTAGACTTATATAACAAAATTGGCGTTCCTGTACAAGGTATTCATTGTAAAGAAACGGAGATGCATGAAAAAGTAGTAGACTTAATAGATCACTTTCGCCCAGACATTCTCGTTATTACGGGGCATGATGCATATACAAAATCGAAAGGAGTGAAGGGAGATTTAGCGGCATATAGGCATTCAAGGCATTTTGTACAGGCTGTTCGAGAAGTGCGAAAAAAATATCCATCATTGGATCAACTTGTTATTTTTGCTGGGGCATGTCAATCGCACTTTGAGGCACTAATTCGTGCGGGGGCCAATTTCGCTAGTTCACCATCTAGAATTAATATTCATGCACTAGATCCTGTATATGTAGTTGGTAAAATTAGTTTTACTTCATTTATGGAGAGAGTCAATGTATGGGATGTCGTACGTAATACAATTACTGGTGAAAAGGGACTAGGTGGAATTGAAACGAGAGGGATTTTACGAACGGGATTACCTTTTCAACATTACGAAGAGTAAGCAGGGTACATATGTATCTTGCTTTTTTGTATGGAAGGATTTAAATGAATTTGGATAAAAAGAGACAAGAACGTACAGACTACGTAATGATACTTTTACAATATAGTATTTCTTCTATCTATTCAAACGCAAGATGATATTAGCTGTGAATCGAGGTTAATAATTAGGATAGATATATCGTGTTTTAAGTGTTCAATCTAAATTACAGCGAGGTGTAGCGAAGTATATGTCAAAACGTTTAGATGAAATTAAAAGCGAATTAGATCACCATCTTGGACAGCGACTTATGTTAAAAGCAAATAGTGGAAGAAGAAAAACTGTGGAGCAATCAGGTGTACTAGCAGAAACATACCGTTCTGTTTTTGTTGTACAATTGGATCAACAAGAAGATGCGTTGCAACGTGTATCTTATAGTTATGCAGATGTTTTAACAGAGACAGTAGAGTTAACATTTTATGGAGACCCTCATGATGAGGTCATTTTATAATCCGTATATCATTACATATATTCCCATAAATGAAAAGCTATATTATTTTGCATACTAACTATACCGTAGCAAAATAAGGAGGGACTCTGCATTGAGTAGACGAAGAGGTGTCATGTCAAACCAATTTAAAGAAGAGCTAGCAAAAGAGCTTGGCTTTTATGATGTTGTTCAGAAAGAAGGATGGGGCGGAATTCGTGCGAAAGATGCTGGTAACATGGTGAAACGTGCTATAGAAATTGCAGAACAGCAATTAATGAAACGAAACCAGTAGTTGTAAGATACTTTCTATGCTACGGTAGCCGAGGAGACATTCCTCGGCTTTTTGTACTCTAAAAGGTGCCATCATTTTACATAAGTAGTTTCATTCTGAATGCTTTTCGTTATAATTAGGGAAGTGTCATCGTCTTACTATAAATTTATGGTAAAATAAACGATAAAAGATTGAGTACATAGAGTGGGTGAATAGATTGAAGCTACTAGTGAAAGCACCAGCAAAGATTAATCTGTCGTTAGATGTACTGGGAAAAAGACAAGACGGATATCATGAAGTGAAAATGATTATGACAACCATTGATTTAGCAGATCGTCTAGAACTAACGGAATTAGCAGAAGACCGTATTGAAATTTTATCCCATAATCGGTATGTCCCAGACGACCAACGAAATTTAGCTTATCAGGCAGCGAAATTATTAAAAGAGAAGTTTAATGTAAAAAAAGGTGTATCTATTACTATTGAAAAAACGATTCCAGTAGCAGCTGGATTAGCAGGTGGAAGTAGTGATGCAGCAGCGACATTACGTGGTCTTAATAAATTATGGAATTTAGGGCTTACAATTGATGAGTTAGCAGAGCTTGGCGCAGAAATTGGATCAGATGTATCTTTCTGTGTATACGGCGGCACAGCAATTGCCACTGGAAGAGGAGAGAAAATTGAGCATATAAAGACTCCGCCTTCTTGTTGGGTTATTTTAGCGAAACCACATATAGGTGTATCTACTGCTGATGTGTATGGAAATTTAAAGTTAAATCGAGTTACACATCCAAATGTAGATAAAATGGTTGATGTCATAAATTCTGGAGATTATAAAGGGATTTGTGATACTGTTGGTAACGTTTTAGAAGATGTAACATTCGGAATGCATCCTGAAGTTGCACGTATTAAATCACAGATGAAGCGATTCGGAGCGGATGCTGTATTGATGAGTGGAAGTGGTCCAACTGTATTTGGACTTGTACACCATGATTCTCGAATGCATCGCATTTATAACGGATTAAAAGGATTTTGTGAACAGGTCTATGCGGTACGTTTATTAGGAGAGCGAGAAACGCTTGAATAAAGACGTATAATACGTTATGATTTGTTTAGAATATTCGTGATTTGAGGTGAGAGTATGAAAATTAGAAGAAGTACAAGATTAGTCGATATGACTTATTACTTGCTACAAAACCCTCGTCAGCTAGTATCTCTCACTTTTTTTGCTGAAAGGTATCAATCGGCTAAGTCTTCCATTAGTGAGGATTTAGTTATTATTAAGCAAACGTTTGAACAACAAGGGGTCGGCACATTGCAAACGATACCAGGAGCAGCAGGAGGAGTGAAATATATACCGTACATAAGTGAAGAAGAGGCAGATCTAATTATTGATGAGCTTTGTGGCTTATTTGAAAATCCAGATCGTATTTTGCCTGGCGGTTACTTATACATGACAGATTTATTGAGTAATCCTCGCCATATTAATGGCGCAGGTCGTTTGTTTGCTTCTGTTTTTGCTAGGCAATCAATTGATGCGGTTATGACAGTGGCAACGAAAGGGATTCCACTTGCTTATGCAGTGGCAAATTACTTAGATGTACCAGTTGTAATTGCAAGGAAAGATAATAAGGTAACAGAAGGTCCGACTGTTAGTATTAACTATGTGTCGGGTTCTTCTAAACGAATTCAAACAATGACGTTAGCAAAACGCAGCCTTCCAGAAGGATCGAATGTTTTAATTATTGATGACTTCATGAAAGCTGGTGGAACGATTCAAGGTATGATGAGTATGTTAGAAGAGTTCAAGGCTAATGTTGTTGGTATTGGTGTATTAGTAGAATCCACAGATATTGAAGAACGACTAATTAATAATTTTGTATCATTAATTCGTCTATCGGAAGTTGATGTGAAAGAAAAAACGATTCAAGTGGAAAAAGGGAATTATTCTCTTGCACCATTTGATGAAGGGCTTGTAGAGGCTGAATAAAAGGTAGAGCAGATAGCTCTATCTTTTTTTATTTTATTTATAGATTATAAAATAGATGGACAAACTGCCTTTCGTACACTATTTTTAAAGAGTAAAATAAATAATAAAAGGGTGAAAAGTATGAAAGTTGTTCAAACAAGCAAGGCACCACAAGCGATTGGACCTTACTCACAAGGGATTATTGTAAATAATATGTTTTATAGCTCAGGACAAATTCCATTAACGGAAAATGGGGAGCTTGTAACAGGAGATGTAACAGTACAAACAGAACAAGTATTTCAAAATTTACAAGCGGTATTAGAGGAAGCGGGTGCTTCATTTGATACAGTCGTAAAAACAACAGTATTTTTAAAGGACATGGATGATTTTAATGCTGTGAATGAAGTATATAGCTCTTATTTCTCTACTCATAAACCAGCTCGATCTTGTGTGCAAGTAGCAAAATTACCGAAAGATGTTTCCGTTGAAATTGAAGTAATCGCCCTAGTTAAGTAACCTTTTGTAAGCGATAACCTCCACTAATCTCTATATTCAACTACATTAAAAATTTTTATCTTAAAAATTTTTAAAAAATTAAAGGGAAAATAGAAAATTTGTGGAATTTATACAAATATATCGCTTATTTAGAAAAGGGTGGTGAACACAAGATGGAAGTGACTGACGTAAGATTACGCCGCGTAAACACAGAAGGCCGCATGAGAGCAATTGCCTCTATTACTTTGGACCATGAATTTGTTGTTCATGATATTCGTGTAATTGATGGTAATAATGGATTATTTGTAGCAATGCCAAGTAAACGTACTCCAGATGGAGAGTTCCGTGACATTGCACATCCGATTAATTCTGGTACACGCTCTAAAATTCAAGATGCGGTTTTAACAGAGTATCATCGTTTAGGCGAGTTAGAAGAGGTTGAGTTTGAAGAAGCAGGTGCTTCGTAAAATTCGAATGAAAAGGGCTTTGACGAAAAGCCTTATAATTTTGTAGCAAACTCCTGTAAGCATTTACAGGAGTTTGTTTTTTTTTTTGCTTTATATTTGAAAATTTCATAATTCATTAACATAAAAAGAAGAAACTACTAATTTTTTCAAAATCATTTTAAATAGTATAGCTTATTTCTTAAAAAAGATACTAAAGAGTAAAACATCTTATAAGAATTATGGTAAAATTTAATAGTTAAAATGTGTTTCTTGAAATATATGATGATTTAGGATAATATCTTTAATGGATAAATAGGTTGCGATGGAGGGTCTATATGTCAAACAGATTTGCAGTGATTCTAGCTGCAGGTAAAGGCACACGTATGAAGTCTAAGCTATACAAAGTGCTGCATCCTGTATGTGGAAAACCTATGGTACAACACGTAGTCGATCAAGTATCTCAATTAGGATTGCAGAAACTTGTAACGGTTGTTGGGCATGGTGCTGAAATGGTACAAGAACAGCTAGGAAACGTAAGTGAGTTTGCATTACAAGCAGAACAACTTGGTACAGCACATGCTGTAGATCAAGCTGCAAGTGTACTTGCAAATGAAGAAGGAACAACTTTAGTTATTTGTGGGGATACGCCGCTAATAACTGCTGAAACGATGGAAGCATTACTTCAGCAACATAAAGAAGCGGGAGCAATGGCGACGGTGCTAACAGCGTACATAGAAGAACCTGCTGGATATGGCCGTATTGTTCGTAATGAGAATGGTCATGTTGAAAAGATTGTTGAGCATAAAGATGCAAATGAGAAAGAATTAGCTATTAAAGAAATCAATACAGGTACGTATTGTTTTGATAATAAGGCTTTATTTGCTTCACTTTCTAAAGTTTCAAATGATAACGTACAAGGTGAATATTACCTTCCAGATGTTATTGAGATTTTAAAAAATGAAGGTCATATCGTATCAGCTTATCAAACAGAGCAGTTCGATGAAACGTTAGGTGTTAACGACAGAGTCGCTCTATCGCAAGCGGAAATTATTATGAAAAACCGTATCAACCGAAAGAACATGGTAAATGGTGTTACAATTATTGATCCAAGTAACACTTATATTTCTGCTGATGCAATTATCGGTAGTGATACAGTTCTTCATCCAGGAACAATTATTGAGGGGAACACTGTAATTGGTTCTGATTGTGAAATTGGACCACATACAGTAATTCGTGATAGTGAAATTGGAGATCGTACGACAATTCGTCAATCTACTGTACATGATAGTAAACTTGGTACAGAAGTATCGGTTGGTCCATTTGCACACATTCGCCCAGATTCAGTTATTGGAGACGAAGTACGCGTTGGAAACTTCGTGGAAATCAAAAAAACTGTCTTTGGTAATAGAAGTAAAGCTTCACACTTGAGTTATATCGGGGATGCACAAGTTGGAGAAGACGTGAATCTTGGTTGTGGTTCAATTACGGTGAACTATGACGGTAAGAATAAATTCAAAACTGTGATTGGTAATGGGGTATTTATTGGATGTAATTCAAACCTTGTTGCTCCAGTAACAGTTGAAGATGGTGCTTATGTGGCAGCAGGCTCTACAATTACAGAGAATGTTCCATCAAAAGCATTATCGGTAGCACGTGCACGTCAAGTTAACAAAGAAGACTATGTTGATCAATTGCTGAATAAGAAAAAATCATAATGTGGAGGGTTAATCTAGATGTCGACTCAATATCTAAATTCTAATTTGAAAGTATTCTCTTTAAACTCTAATAAGGAACTTGCTGAGCAGATTGCAAAGCATATTGGAGTAGGACTAGGAAAATGTTCTGTTGATCGTTTTAGTGATGGAGAAGTTCAAATTAACATTGAAGAAAGTATCCGTGGTTGCGATGTATTCATTATTCAATCTACAAGCTTCCCAGTAAACGAACATATCATGGAATTACTTATTATGATCGATGCATTAAAACGTGCATCTGCGAAAACAATTAATATTGTTATTCCTTATTATGGTTATGCGCGTCAAGATCGTAAAGCGCGTTCTCGTGAACCAATTACATCGAAACTTGTAGCAAACTTGCTTGAAACAGCAGGTGCAACTCGTGTAATCACTCTAGATTTACATGCTCCACAAATTCAAGGGTTCTTTGATATCCCAATCGACCACTTAATGGGTGTACCGATTCTTTCTGATTACTTTGAAACAAAAGGTCTTAAAGATATCGTAATCGTGTCTCCTGATCATGGTGGTGTAACTCGTGCAAGAAAAATGGCAGATCGTCTAAAAGCGCCAATCGCTATTATTGATAAGCGTCGTCCTCGCCCGAACGTATCAGAGGTAATGAACATTATCGGTAATATTGAAGGCAAAACAGCGATTTTAATTGATGACATCATTGATACAGCTGGTACAATTACATTAGCAGCAAACGCTCTTGTTGAGAACGGTGCTTCTGAAGTATATGCTTGCTGTACACACCCAGTATTATCTGGCCCAGCAATTGAGCGTATTCAAAATTCAAATATTAAAGAGTTAGTTGTAACGAACTCTATCGTATTACCAGAAGAGAAGAAAATCGACAAAGTACATGAACTTTCAGTTGCTCCATTAATTGGAGAAGCAATCATTCGTGTATACGAAGAAGAATCTGTGAGTGTATTATTCAATTAATTGGATAGAATGAGACGTAACCAATTTTGGTTACGTCTTTTCGTATCGAAAAAAGAAAGTAGTGGTACAAGAATGAAATTGATAGTAGGACTTGGGAACCCAGGTAGAGAATATGAATTAACAAGGCATAATATTGGATTTATGGCCATTGATGAACTTGCGAAGCGTTGGAACATTTCTTTGAATGAACAAAAATTTAAAGGTGTATTTGGTGCAGGGTTTGTTAATGGAGAAAAGGTAATCTTATTAAAGCCGCTAACATATATGAATTTATCTGGGGAAAGTATTCGTCCACTCATGGATTATTATAAAATTGATGTTGAGGACTTCGTTGTTATGTACGACGATTTAGACATTCCTGTAGGTAAATTGCGTCTTCGCATGAAAGGTAGTGCTGGTGGACATAATGGTGTAAAGTCAACGATTTCGCACCTAGGAACACAAGAATTTCAACGTATCCGTATGGGAATCGATCGCCCGAAAAATGGAATGAAGGTAGTCGATTATGTATTAGGACGCTTTACATCTGAAGAGATTCCGGATGTTAACCATTCTATTGAAAAAGCAGCGGATGCATGTGAAGAGTGGCTAAATAAGCCTTTTCTCCAAATCATGAATACTTTCAATAGTTAAAAATGAGATTGGGAATATTTCTCTTTTGTTTTACCCATACTAGTAGTAATTGAATTTTTAGGAGGCTAGTATGGAAGGGTATTATTATTGCAGACACTGCGGAGGTAATGTAGGCTCCATTAACGCAGAAAAAGTATATAGCGACGTTTTATTTCAACTAACAGAGCAAGAAGTAGTAGAGATGATTCATTTTCATGAGAATGGAAATATATATATAAAAACAATTTGTGAATCGTGTCAAGAAACGCTCGCATCTTATCCTGAGTATTATGAGTATGAAAAATTTCTGCAATAAAATGTTGTCGCTTTGGCATGTCCAAAGCATTTTTCTGTTTTCCTTTTCCAAAATATTTGCATAAAATAGAATGACTTGCTCTTTATGTTGAGAGGAGTTTTAAAAATGATAGGTTTATTAGAGCAATTTTATAAAAATGAAGAGATACAATCGGTTATTAATGGATTAGAAGATGGGTTAAAAGAACAACTTATATCAGGGATGGCAACGTCTTCTCGTTCATTATTAATGGCGGCTTTATATAAAAAAACAAAAAAATCACAATTAATCGTTACACATAACTTATACCAAGCACAAAAAGTACATGAAGATTTAGTGGCGTTACTTGGTGAAAAAGATGTGTGGCTATATCCAGTGAATGAACTGATAGCATCGGAAATTGGGGTTGCAAGTCCAGAATTGAAGGCGCAACGTATAGAAGTGTTAAATCGCTTGGCTGCGGGAGAGAATGGAATCATTGTAGCGCCAGTGGCAGGATTGCGTAGATTTTTACCAATAAAAGAATTGTGGAAGCAAAAGCAAGTTGAAATCAATCTAGGGCAAGAGATTGATTTAGATGCGCTCTTGCATACTTTACATCATATTGGCTATGAACGTAAGTCGATGGTAGAAGCTCCAGGGGAGTTCAGTTTGCGCGGGGGAATATTAGATATTTATCCTTTAACTGAAGAACTACCATTTCGTATTGAATTTTTTGATACAGAAGTCGATTCTATTCGATTATTTGATGTGGATGAACAGCGTTCTCAAGGTAAAAAAGAAAGCGTTAGGTTTGGTCCGGCAACAGAGTTTTTATTTTCACAGGAAGAATTAAAATCAGGAATTCAGCATCTTGAAGAAGGTTTGACTAAGACGATGCAAAAACTTTCTGATGATAAACTAAAGACTACAGTGCTTGAGACGGTAAGTCATGAAATTGAGATGTTGAAAAACGGGCAAAGTATAGAACAGATGTTTAAATACTTATCTATTTTCTATAAAGAACCTGCTAGTCTGATAGATTATTTACCAGAAGATGGTGTTGTAATTTTAGATGAGATTTCCCGTATTCAAGAAACAGCATCACATCTTGAAACAGAAGAGGCGGAATGGTATATATCACTTCTTGGTGAAGGAACAATTATTCAAGATTTATCTTTCTCTCACGCATTTGAGGGGTTTCTTCATCATAAAAAAAGAAGTTTTGTATATTTAACGTTATTCTTGCGTCATATCGCACACACACATCCGCAAAATATTGTAAATGTAACATGTAAAACAATGCAAGATTTCCATGGACAGATGAATTTGTTAAAAACAGAAATTGATAGATGGAATGAAGGGCATTTTACGACTGTTGTACTTGGAACAGATGATGAACGTGTGAAGAAATTACAACATATTTTAAGTGATTATGATATTGAGGCAGATATTGTAGAAGGCACAGATATCTTATTGCCTGGAAGGCTACAAATTGCTGTAGGTGATTTACATGCAGGGTTTGAAATGCCGATGCAAAAGCTTGTTGTCATTACTGAAAAGGAGCTTTTTCATAAGAAAGTTAAAAAATCACAACGTAAACAAAAGTTATCGAATGCTGAACGTATTAAAAGTTATTCGGAATTAAAAGTTGGAGATTATGTAGTTCACGTAAATCATGGTATAGGTAAATTTTTAGGTATTGAGACATTAGAGATTAATGGTGTTCATAAAGATTATTTAAATATTAAATATCAAGGTAATGATAAGTTATACGTTCCAATTGAACAAATTGATCAAGTCCAAAAATATGTAGGGTCTGAAGGTAAGGATCCGAAAGTTTACAAATTAGGTGGAAATGATTGGAAAAAGGTTAAAACGAAAGTTGAAAAATCTGTACAAGACATTGCGGATGACCTAATTAAACTATATGCTGAGCGCGAAGCTTCAAAAGGCTATGCATATACGCCAGATACGGCAGAACAACAAGAGTTCGAATCATCTTTCCCATATCAAGAGACAGAGGATCAGTTACGTTCTATTGACGAGATTAAAAAAGATATGGAACGCGGACGCCCAATGGATAGGCTCCTTTGTGGTGATGTAGGGTATGGAAAGACGGAAGTGGCTATTCGTGCGGCATTTAAAGCAATTATGGATGAAAAACAAGTTGCAATTTTAGTACCGACAACGATTCTTGCGCAGCAACACTATGAAACAATTCGAGAGCGTTTTCAAGATTATCCAATCAATATAGGATTATTAAGTAGATTCCGTACGAGAAAACAACAAAATGAAACGATTAAGGGCTTAAAGGATGGCACAATAGATATTGTAATCGGAACACATCGTATTTTATCTAAAGATGTCACTTATAAAGATTTAGGGCTTCTTATTATTGATGAAGAACAAAGATTTGGTGTAACGCATAAAGAAAAAATTAAACAATTGAAGGCGAATGTTGACGTATTAACATTAACGGCAACTCCGATTCCGCGGACGCTTCATATGTCTATGCTTGGTGTGCGCGACTTATCTGTTATTGAGACACCGCCAGAAAATCGTTTCCCAGTCCAAACGTATGTAGTAGAGTATAATCCAGCATTAATGCGAGAGGCGATAGAGCGAGAGCTTGCAAGAGGCGGTCAAATTTACTTCCTATATAACCGTGTAGAGGATATTGAAAGAAAAGCAGATGAAATTTCGATGTTAGTTCCAGATGCTCGCGTAACGTACGCACATGGGAAAATGAACGAAAGTGAATTAGAGTCTGTTATGCTATCATTTTTAGAAGGACAGCATGATGTTCTTGTAAGTACAACAATTATTGAGACGGGTGTAGATATTCCGAACGTAAATACGTTAATTGTATTTGATGCAGATCGTATGGGGTTATCACAGTTGTACCAGCTTCGTGGGCGTGTTGGACGTTCTAATCGTGTTGCATATGCATACTTTGCCTATAAACGTGACAAAGTGCTGTCAGAAGTTGCAGAGAAGCGTCTGCAAGCAATTAAAGAGTTCACAGAACTTGGATCTGGTTTCAAAATTGCGATGAGAGATTTATCTATTCGTGGAGCAGGTAATTTGTTAGGAGCAGAACAGCATGGGTTTATTGATTCTGTCGGATTTGATCTATATTCTCAAATGTTAAAAGATGCAATTGAACAGCGAAGAGGAACAGATGGAGCTGAAAATACAGTTAATGTTGAAATTGACTTAGAGGTAGATGCATACTTACCAGATGCTTATATTTCAGATAGTAAGCAAAAAATTATGATGTATAAACAATTTAGAGGTGTTTCTGCAATTGAGGATATTGAAGAATTGCAGGAAGAAATGATCGATAGATTCGGTGATTACCCACAAGAAGTTGGTTATTTATTACAAATTGCAAATATTAAAGTGTTGGCAATGAAAGAACAAATTGAGTTAATTAAGCAGAATAAATTTGAAGTAACATTCCTGTTTTCTGAACAAGCAAGTCAAAATATTGATGGTGGAAAATTATTCATGCTCGGAAATAGTTTTGGGCGTATGATCGGTCTAGGAATGGAAGGATCACAATTGAAAATTGTTATGAAAACAAATGGCTTAGAGACATCGAAGTGGTTAACAATTGCTGAAAATTTATTAAAAGGCTTACCAGATGTGAAAAAAGAAGTAATAAATGCCTAAAATAAGATAAAAAAATACAATTCGACGTGCATAGAAGAACTAATGTGTAAAATACTATGTCTAACAGTTGGTGATTTTTACATGAACAGGTAAATTCACCACTTTGATCATCAGTAGAAAGTGAGGCAGCATTAGAATGAAAGCAACTGGAATCGTACGTCGAATTGATGATTTAGGCAGGGTAGTAATCCCAAAGGAAATTCGTAGAACTTTACGTATTCGAGAAGGAGACCCACTAGAAATATTTGTTGATCGCGATGGAGAAGTAATTTTAAAGAAGTATTCTCCAATTAGTGAACTAGGTGATTTTGCAAAGGAATATGCTGAGGCTTTATATGACAGCTTAGGACATAATGTGCTTGTCTGTGACCGAGATTCTATCATCGCAGTGTCAGGCGTATCGAAAAAAGAATACTTAAATAAAAGTGTTGGCGATCTAATCGAAAAAACGATGGAAGAAAGAAAGTCTGTTATTATGACGGACGAAAGTGATATTTCCATTATCGATGGTGTAACAGAAAAGGTTCATTCTTATACAGTTGGACCGATTGTTGCAAACGGAGACCCAATTGGAGCCGTCATTATTTTTTCAAAAGAAGCTATTATAAGCGAAATCGAGCATAAAGCGGTTAATACTGCTGCCAGTTTCTTAGCGAAACAAATGGAACAGTAAGGGTATATTGATTTTAGAAGCAGCAATCTTTCCTAATTATGATCTTTCTTTTTGAGAAATCAATTATTTGGAGATATATGTATATTGAATGAAGGTAGCGCTTTGCTACCTTTTTTCGTTGAATATTTTTAACGTGTAGGGACCTAGTATTACCCGTGGTGGTAAGGGATTTTGTACTTTTCTTTATGATATAATACGAGAGGTGAGAATAGAAAAAGGAGTTTTCTTGTATGGAAGCGAAGAAGTATCAAGCCTTTTGGCGTGGGGCTATTATATTAACGATTGCAAGTTTTGTTACAAAAGTATTAAGCGCTTTTTACCGTATTCCATATCAAAATATAGCAGGGGATATTGGTTTTTATATTTACCAACAAATTTACCCGTTTTATGGATTTTGTTTAATTTTAGCTACTTATGGGTTTCCTGTTATCATTTCAAAAATGGTTGCAGAACGACTAGAGTGGGGAAAACAGAGAGAAGCAGAAGAAATTATTTGTGTATCTTTTTGGTTTTTATTAGGAATTGGTTTTATAGGTTTCTTTACATTGTTTTTTGGGGCCGAAACAATCGCGATAGCTATGGGCGATATGCACTTAGATAAGTTGCTACGTGTTATTTCATTTTCGTTCTTATTGATGCCGTTTTTGTCTGTAGCAAGAGGGTATTTTCAAGGGTTCAATAATATGATGCCAACGGCTGTTTCGCAAGTAATAGAACAAACAATTCGAGTTTCTATTATTGTATTTTTATCGCTATTCCTAATTGCTCACGGATTTGATTTATATACAGTTGGTGCAGGGGCTATGTTAGGCTCAATTGCGGGTGGACTTATTGGGATTATTGTACTTATGTTGTATATGCGTCGAGATTTTCGTTCCATATTTTTTAAACGTGTAGCGAGAATTAAGGGTAAAAGGAAGATAATTAAAATCCTTTTTTGGCAGGGGTTAGCGATTTGTGTTAGTAATTTAGTGCTTATTTTTATACAGATGGCTGATTCAATGTCCTTGTACACTTTACTTATTGGTGCGGGAGAACAGACTGAAAGTGCAAAAGTATTAAAGGGTGTTTATGATAGAAGTATTCCGCTAATGCAATTAGGTACTGTTGTGACGACTTCTTTCTCGTTATCACTTATTCCAATTATTACAGCGGCGAAAGAAAGAGGAGATCTTTCCTTTATTCAAGAAAAGGTAAAGTTAGCAATGAAAATAACATTTGTTATTGGATTTGCAGCAGCTATTGGACTAACTTGTATTATTCAACCTACGAATATTATGTTGTTTGAAAATAGTGATGGATCAGATGTTTTATCTATTTTATCTTTATCTATTTTATTTAGTTCATTGTCAATTACGACGGCTTCTATTTTACAAGGGTTGGGACAAACATTTAAGCCAGCATTATTTGTTGTATTTGGAGGTTGCTTAAAGTTAGCGTTAAATTATATATTCATGCCTTATTTTGGTGTGAAAGGGGCAGCCTTAGCGACTTTATGTGCGTTAATCATAATTTCTGGACTAAATAGTTTGTTGCTTATGAGAGCTGTATCAGGGTCACTTATCAATAAGCGAAATATGTTAGGTGTAGTAATTAGTGGTATCTGTATGGGGTTTGTATTAATGATGTTCACGCGTGTGTTGCAGATGTCTGGATTAGTAATTGATACGGAACATAGAGCGAGCGCGACGCTTGAAGCGTTGTTAGGTGTAGCCATCGGCGGATTGACATATATGTTTTTTATTTTAAAATTACGTGTATTTACAAAAAAAGAATTAGGAACTGTTATGAAACAAGAGAAAAAAGAAGGTTCATTGAAGAAGAGTGGATAGAGGTGACAGGTTGTGAGTGGAATCATTACTGTTTTAGGTTTAGGTGCTGGTGAATTAGATCAGCTAACGATGGGTGTATATCGAAAAATAAAAGAAGCAGATCATCTGTTTGTTAGAACGAAGGAACATCCAGTTATAGAAGAATTGGAGAAAGAAGGCATACAATATACGGCTTTTGATGCTGTATATGAAGCACATGATACGTTTGAAATTGTATATGAAACAATTGCGAATAAATTGCTAGAACAAGCTGAAGGTACAGAAATTATCTATGCGGTTCCGGGGCATCCACTTGTAGCAGAAAGAACAGTTCAGCTATTGTTGGAAAAAGGAGACGTTTCAAATGTTGAAGTGCGAATTGAGGGTGGACAAAGTTTCCTTGATCCTATGTTTGCAAGCCTAAAAATTGATCCGATTGAAGGATTTCAATTACTTGATGCTACATCATTTGAAAGAGGGCAATTAGAATTACGTCAACATTTAATCTTTTGCCAAGTATATGATGCATTCGTTGCATCTGATGTGAAATTAACATTAATGGAGATGTTGCCAGATGATTATGAAGTGTATATCGTAACAGCTGCAGGAACTTCATTTGAACAAGTAAAGAAGGTACCGTTGTACATGTTAGATCATGAAACGGAATTGAATAATTTAACAAGTGTGTACGTGCCACCTGTTCAGGAGCGTGCGTCCTTGTATCAACAGTTTGATGTTCTTAGAGAAATTATTGCAGACCTGCGTGGTCCAAATGGTTGTCCGTGGGATAAAAAGCAAACGCATCAATCATTAAAGAAATATTTAATTGAGGAAGCTTATGAGGTGTTGGAAGCAATTGATGAAGAGGATGATGATCACTTAGTAGAAGAATTAGGTGATATATTATTACAAGTTATGCTTCATGCTCAAATCGGAGAAGATGAAGGTTGGTTCTCTATAGATGATATCATTCGAACTCTATCTGAAAAAATGGTTCGTCGTCATCCACATGTATTTGGAAATACGGATGTAAACAATGCGGATGAAGTGATTGCCAATTGGGAAGAAATTAAAAAACAAGAAAAAGGATTCGTGAAAGAATCTGTTTTAAATGGCGTTCCTAAAAGTTTGCCGCAGTTACTACGCGCCTTTGAAATTCAGAAGAAAGCTGGTAAGGTTGGATTTGATTGGGTTGATGTGCAGCCGATGATAGAGAAAGCTTTGGAAGAATGGCAAGAGTTCCAACAAGAAGTTACAAACATGGATGAGGAAAAGATGCTAGGTGAGTTTGGTGATTTACTATTTGCATTTGTTAATATAGCCCGTCATTACAAAATAGATCCAGAAGAGGCGTTACGTTCAACTAATGAGAAATTTACTGGTCGTTTTTTATACATGGAGGCAAAAGTAGCTGAAATGAATAAAGAGATGGAAGATTTATCATTAGAACAGTTAGATGTTTTATGGGAAGAAGCGAAACAAACAGAGCGTTAATAGGGGGATTTGATATGCGTCTAGATAAGTTTTTAAAAGTGTCACGTTTAATTAAAAGAAGAACATTAGCGAAAGAAGTAGCTGATCAAGGAAGAATATCTATTAATGGTCAAGTGGCAAAAGCGAGTTCTGATGTGAAAGTAGCTGATGAATTAACAATTCGTTTTGGTCAAAAAATAGTGACTGTAAAAATAAATGAATTGAAAGAAACAACTAAAAAAGAAGATGCAGCAAATATGTATAGCTTAGTTCGTGAAGAAAAAGTAAAAGCGGAAGAAGGCTTGTTCTAAAATCATGTATCCCCTCATACATTACTATTAGCTAGTAAAAACCTATGGGGGGATTTACGTGAATAATGGTTACTCACCTACGTCTTCTAATCAACAAAATGTTTCTGTAGAACATGACATTATTATGCGTGGCAGGCGTATAATTGATATTACCGGTGTGAAGCAGGTAGAGAGTTTTGATAGCGAAGAGTTTTTGCTAGAGACCGTAATGGGTTTTTTAACGATTCGTGGTCAAAATTTACAAATGAAAAATTTAGATGTAGAAAAAGGTATTGTGTCGATTAAAGGGAAAGTTAATGAGATGCTGTATATTGATGAAAATCAAGGGGAAAAAACTAAAGGTTTCTTTAGTAAGTTGTTTAAATGAGTCTAACAATTCAGTTGTATACAATGCTTTCAATGATTGGAATGGGTGCTTGGATTGGAGCGTCTTTAGATACATATCAACGTTTTTTAAAGCGCCAGGAACGTAAACGTTGGCTTGTATTTATACAAGATATATTATTTTGGATTGTCCAAGCATTATTCGTCTTTTATGTATTGCTTCTCGTAAATGAAGCTGAACTACGTATATATGTGTTTTTGGCATTGTTATGTGGTTTTGCGGCATATCAAAGCTTACTGAAAGCACTATACATGAAGCTGTTAAATTTTCTCATCTATATTTTTATGCAAACAACATATTTTTTTGTTCGAATTATACAGCTACTCATGATAAAACCTGTTATTATTATAGCGCAGCTATTTATTGCATTTATATTATTCTTATTTCGTATACTGCTTTCAATTGGACATGTGTTATGGAAAATTGTGATTTGGATATTACTTTTCATATGGAAAGTTTTTTTCTGGCCTGTTCGATTTATTGCTTCGCTCATATGGAAACTTCTCCCTAATCGTGTTAAACTTTTTATAGTGAAACATATAGGGTTCCTGCAATATATAGCAAAATTGAAGGGACATATCTTCCAAATATGGGAGCGTATAAAAAAGAAGTTAGGGGGACCTCGGAAATGAGGGAACTGAGACAAAGAACAATCGAAAAACAGAGTCCAAATCCTGTTAAAGAGCATATAATACAAACGGATGAGAACAGGAAGCGACTTTATCGCCGTTTAGCGGTTTTTCTTGTCTTTACTTTTACAATTATTGCGAGTATTAGTGTAACGTTTTATCAACAAAACAGTTCCATTAAAGCAAAAGAAGCAAAAGTTAAGGACATGAAAAAAGAACTGGATTCATTAACGAATAAAGAAAAAAGTCTAAAAGACGAAGTTCAAAAGTTAAATGATGAAGAGTACGTATTAAAGATTGCTAGAAGGGATTATTTCTTCTCTGGTAAAGGGGAGATAATTTTTCCTGTTTCGAAGTAGAGTATGTCTTATTGACACTATATTTTAGGATTATATATAATAAAGTAAAATTTGACTTTTTAACCACTAAGGAGGAGCATTTTTTTTATGTCAATCGAGGTAGGCAGCAAGTTACAGGGTAAAGTAACAGGTATTACAAATTTTGGGGCTTTTGTGGAGCTGCCAGAAGGCTTAACTGGTCTTGTTCATATTAGTGAAGTTGCTGATAACTATGTAAAAGATATTAACGATCACTTAAAAGTGGGCGACCAAGTAGAAGTAAAAGTTATTAATGTTGAAAAAGATGGAAAGATTGGTTTATCTATCAAAAAAGCGAAAGAACGTGAAAAAACAGAAGGAGATCGTCCACGCGGTGAATACCAACGCGGTGGTGATCAACAACGTTCTGGACGTCCACAACGTAATAATCGCTCTTTCAACAGAGATAATCGTGGTGGCGGTAACGACCGAGCTCCAAAAGAAACATTTGAGCAAAAGATGGCACGCTTCTTAAAGGATAGCGAAGATCGTTTAACTTCTTTAAAGCGTAACACAGAGTCTAAACGTGGTGGCCGTGGCGCACGTCGCGGATAATAAGGCCGTTTAGTTTTTAACATATAGAGAGGTACCCAGAGTGATGGCTCAGGGTGCTTTTTTATATGTGAAAATATATTTTAAAAAAGTTTTCAAGATGTGTTGACTTTAAATAATATCTGATGTAAGATACTAATTGTCCGTTAAATACGACGACATGGCGGTGTAGCTCAGCTGGCTAGAGCGTACGGTTCATACCCGTGAGGTCGGGGGTTCGATCCCCTCCGCCGCTATATTTATTTTAACGGCCCGTTGGTCAAGTGGTTAAGACACCGCCCTTTCACGGCGGTAACACGGGTTCGAATCCCGTACGGGTCATCTAAAAAGATCATGCAAATTTGCATGATCTTTTTTTGTTAAATGGATTAAGACATACAACACTTCTACAAAATCACCCTATATTTTCTGAATATTTAATTAAAAAATCAAGGATAACTTACATACCGTGTATATCTGTAGAGTTATTTCGAATAAAAAGTCGAACGATTATAAAAGTGAAAACTGTTGTTTTGACAAAAATCCCAACAATCATCTTTTATAATGACAGTAATTAAACTATGCAGGTGGTGTTAAAAATATGCCTAAAGCAGGAAGGAATACTATGAATACAAGTGCATTGGCAATGAATGAGAGTCAGCTTGGAGGAATAAAGTGGACGAGTAAGTTGCGAATGAAATTCGAACAAGTTTTCTTTAGATGGGGATTTATTATTGTTGTTATTGGTTTTCTTTTGGGAAGAGCATATATATTAACAAATATTTTACCGTTTGCACTACCGTTTTTTGCTGCTGTTTATGTTATGAAGCGGGATAAGATGCCGCTAGCATTTTTAGCTCTAATGGGAGGAGCTCTTTCAGTCTCGATAGATAATTTGTTTTTTACTTTTGCATCTATCTTTACTTTCTTCATTTATAATATCTTCTTTAGTAGATTTACACGTAAAACCGTTGGACTTGTTCCATTTCAAGTATTTATCTCCGCATTAACCGCACACTTAGTTGTTGTATATTTTGCGCAACAAACTGTCACCATGTACGATTTACTCGTTAGTACCATTGAGGCTGGGCTTAGTTTCGTATTAACTATGATATTTTTACAAAGTGTCCCGCTTTTAGTGGAAAGGAAAGGAAAGCAACAGGCGTTAGAGACGGAAGAAATTGTTTGTTTGATTATATTACTAGCATCTGTTTTAACGGGTACAACAGATTGGTTTGTATATGATGCTTCTATTCAACATATTTTTACAAGGTATTTAGTACTAGTATTTGCATTTATTGCGGGTGCTGCTACAGGATCTACAGTGGGGGTCGTAACAGGATTGATATTAAGTTTAGCAAATGTGTCTAGTTTGTCTCAGCTTAGCCTTCTCGCTTTTTCTGGATTACTTGGTGGGTTGTTAAAAGAAGGGAAGCGTTTAGGTGTTAGTTTAGGTTTATTAATAGGGACAAGCTTAATTACATTATATGTAGACAAGCAGACAAATATTGTAACAACTTTAATTGAGTCAGGTGTAGCGATTGCTATCTTCTTATTAACGCCAAAGCTTGTTTTGGATCGTATTGCTAAATTTATGCCAGGTACACAAGAGCATTCGCAAGATCAACAACAATATTTAAGAAGGATGCGTGATGTTACAGCGAACAAAATCAACCAATTCGCAAATGTATTTGCTGCTTTATCTAATAGTTTTTCTGTATATGGGTATGTAGAGGAAGAAGATAAAGAGACAGAAGCAGATTTGTTTTTGAGTACAATTACTGCGAAAACATGTCAAACGTGCTTTAAAAAGGATCAATGCTGGGTAGTGAATTTCGATAAAACGTACGATTATATGAAACAAATAATGAATGAAACGGAAGAAGGAACCCTGCAACATAATCGTAAATTAGTTCGTGAGTGGGATAAGCATTGTGTGAGAGGGAAAAAAGTGACGGATTTAGTAGCGGGTGAATTAGATCACTTCTATGAGGGACAAAAATTGCGAAAACAAATGAAGGAAAATCGTAGAATAGTAGCGGAGCAACTATTAGGTGTATCAAAGGTTATGGAAGATTTTGCTAAGGAGATACAACGAGAGCGTGAAAATCATCAAGTGCAGGAAGAGCAGATTATGCAAGCGTTCCGTGATTTTGGTGTCGAAGTAGAGCATGTTGATATTTATTGTTTAGATAGAGGAAGTATTGATATTGAAATGTTGATTCCAGTTGCATCTAATGAACATGGTGAATGTGAAAAGTTAGTTGCACCGATGCTTTCGGATATCCTTAAAGAAAATATTGTCGTTAAACATGAAGAAAAGTCTTCTTATCCGAATGGCCACAGTTTAATATCATTTGGTTCGGCGAAGACGTATTCTCTTGATACAGGATTGGCTACAGCCGCAAAAGGCGGTGGGTTTGTTTCGGGTGACTCTTATGCGATGATGGATTTAAGTGTTGGTAAATACGCACTTGCGATTAGTGATGGTATGGGTAATGGGCAAAGAGCTCATATGGAAAGTAAGGAAACGGTGAAATTATTACAAAAAATACTCCAATCGGGTATTGATGAAGAAATAGCTATTAAGTCTATCAATTCAATTCTTTCTTTGAGAACGACAGAAGAGATGTTTACAACATTAGATTTAGCTATGGTAGATTTGCGGGATGCGAGTGCTAGGTTTTTAAAGATTGGATCAACCCCGAGTTTTGTTAAACGCGCGAATAATATTTTGAAAATTGAAGCAAGTAATTTGCCGATGGGAATCATCGAAGATGTTGAAGTTGATGTGGTGGGTGAACAATTAAAAACGGGCGATATCCTTATTATGATGAGCGATGGGATTTTTGAGGGCGCGCAGCATGTAGAGAATCATGAATTATGGATGAAGCGGAAAATTAAAGAATTGCAAACCGAAGACCCGCAAGAAATTGCTGATATCATTATGGAAGAAGTGATTCGCTCTTGTGATGGTTATATAAATGATGATATGACTATTGTGGTGGCAAAAGTGAAGAAAAATATGCCGAAGTGGGCTACGATTCCGATTGTAGGAATGCAGGCGCAGTAAAATATAAGTGGAATGTTTATCTATAATTTGATTTTAAAAACCTAGGTGAATACCTAGGTTTTTTTGTGGGAAAAGGTAATGTTATTGATTTTATGAATATACACGGGGGATGTAAGATAAAAATGTAATTTTTGTATATCTTTTTTTTGCACAATGTTTGTAAAAGTTGTACCATTATAGACAAGGTAACTAACGTTGCTGTTCTTGTTTAATGAAAGGTGATTGCGAAGTTGAAAGATACATTTGTTGAAAAAGTAGATGACTTTGTAAAGCAGCATGATGTATTAAAGAATGATTCAACAATTGTTGTGGGAGTTTCTGGTGGTCCTGACTCGTTAGCCCTTTTATATTATTTATTAGAAAAAAGAGCGGAAAAACAGTTGGAAATTGTAGTAGCTCATGTAGATCATATGTTTAGAGGTGATGAATCTCATGAGGATTTACAGTTTGTGCAGGACCTTTGTGAAGAACTGGGAATTATTTGTGAAACGATAAGGATTAATGTATCACAATATCAACAGCAATACGGAATGAATGCACAGGTTGCTGCTAGAGAATGCAGATATGCATTTTTGGAAAGAATAATGAAGAAATATGATGCAAGATATGTTGCTCTTGGACATCATGGAGATGATCAAGTCGAGACAATTTTAATGCGTCTTGTAAGAGGGAGTACTCCGAAAGGATATGCAGGAATTGCAGTGAAGCGTCCTTTTCATAATGGATATTTAATTAGGCCGTTACTTGGGGTAACGAAGGAAGAAATTGTTGATTACTGTAATAAGCTAAATTTAATTCCACGTATAGATCCGAGTAATAAAAAGGAAGTATATACAAGGAATCGATTACGTAAATATGTCCTTCCTCACTTAAAAGAAGAAAATCCACAAATGCATGAGAAATTCCAAAAATTTAGCGTGCAGATGCAAGAGGATGAGGCTTATTTGCAGGAATTAGCTTTTGAGAAAATGAATAAAGTAATTACAAAAAAAAGTGATAAACAAATTAGCTTATCAATTCCTGCCTTTGAATCCATGTCTATGCCTTTACAAAGAAGAGGGATTCAACTAATATTAAACTATCTTTATGAATATAAGATTCCATCTTCTCTTTCTTCTATACATATTGACAAGGTGATTGAGTTTTTTAAGCGGACACAACCTTCAGGTTCACTTGATTTTCCAGGTGATTTGAAAATTGTTCGCACATACGAGGAGTGTAGCTTTAGATTTAAACAAGAAATTGTCTCTCCTTTTTTGCAAGATTTATCAGTACCCGGGACCATTACACTATTGAACGGGGATGAATTTGTAACAGAGGTGAGCGAAGATATACCAAGTAACATGAATGAAACAGTATTTGTTGCTAAGTATAATGATATATCATATCCACTTCGTATTCGTTCTAGGGAAAATGGAGATCGCATGTCAATACAAGGTATGGATGGCACGAAAAAGATAAAAGCTATTTTTATCGAAGCGAAAGTACCAAAAGAAAAAAGAGAAGAATGGCCGGTCGTTTGTGATGCAAGTGGGAACATTATTTGGGTACCCTTGTTGAAGCGATCTGCATTTGCAATTTCGAAAGAGATGGCAAAGAAGGGTAAATATATGATTATTCACTACAAAAGCAAGGAGTCTTCCGGGAGGATAATGAAATGATGAATCAAGATATCGAAAAAGTATTAATTTCTGAAGAACAAATACAAGAAAAGGTGCGCGAACTAGGTGCAGTTATTGCAGAGGATTATAAAAACACAGTACCTCTTGCAATTGGTGTATTAAAAGGCGCAATGCCATTTATGGCGGATTTATTAAAGAGAACAGATACATATCTTGAAATGGATTTTATGGCTGTATCTAGTTATGGTCACTCTACAGTTTCAACAGGCGAAGTGAAAATTTTAAAAGATCTTGATACTTCTGTAGAAGGTCGCGATATTTTAATCGTCGAAGATATTATTGATAGTGGTCTTACACTAAGCTACTTAGTAGACTTATTCAAATATCGTAAAGCGAAGTCTGTAAAAATTGTTACATTATTAGATAAGCCAACAGGCCGTAAGGTTGATCTGAAAGCGGATTATGTTGGATTTACTGTTCCACATGAATTTGTAGTAGGATATGGATTAGATTATAAAGAGCAGTACCGTAATCTTCCTTATGTAGGCGTATTAAAACCAAGCGTTTACTCAAATTAATTAAATACAGGCTTTACAATTGTATAGGAAAGTTTTTCTATGTTACGATTTACTATAGTGTTTATGCCGTGAGAGGAGGTTAGGAATGAATCGTATCTTCCGTAATACCATCTTTTATTTACTGATATTCTTAGTAGTAATTGGAATCGTGAGCTATTTTAATGGTTCGACACAAAAAACGACATCAGTTAGCTACGACAAATTCATTACTAAACTAGAAAGCGGTGAAGTGCGTAATGTGCAACTTCAACCGAAAAATGGTGTATTTGAGGTAAAAGGACAATTCAATAACTCTAGCCAAGGAGAACAATTTGTTACTTATGCACCAAATACTGAGGAATTACAAAAGAAAATCAATGATAAAGCGAAAGGTGCCGAAGTTAAGTATCAACCAGCAGAAGAAACAAGTGCTTGGGTAACATTCTTTACTTCAATCATTCCGTTTGTCATCATCTTCATTTTATTCTTCTTCTTATTAAACCAGGCTCAAGGCGGCGGTAGCCGTGTTATGAACTTCGGGAAAAGTAAGGCGAAGTTATATAATGATGAAAAGAAAAAAGTTCGTTTCAGAGATGTTGCTGGGGCGGATGAAGAGAAACAAGAACTTGTCGAGGTAGTTGAATTCTTAAAAGACCCTCGTAAGTTTTCTGAAGTTGGTGCCCGTATTCCGAAGGGTGTCCTATTAGTTGGACCTCCAGGTACAGGTAAAACTTTATTAGCACGTGCTGTTGCAGGTGAGGCTGGCGTTCCATTCTTCTCTATCAGTGGTTCTGACTTTGTAGAGATGTTTGTCGGTGTCGGTGCATCACGTGTACGTGATTTATTTGAAAATGCAAAGAAAAATGCTCCTTGTATCATTTTCATTGATGAAATTGATGCAGTAGGTCGTCAACGTGGCGCAGGTCTTGGTGGTGGTCATGATGAGCGTGAGCAAACATTGAACCAGTTACTTGTTGAAATGGATGGATTCGGTGCAAACGAAGGTATTATTATCATTGCTGCGACAAACCGTCCAGACATTCTTGACCCAGCGTTATTACGTCCAGGTCGTTTTGACCGTCAAATTACAGTAGATCGTCCAGATGTAAATGGCCGTGAAGCTGTACTGAAAGTACATGCGCGTAATAAACCGCTTGATGAGCATATTAATTTAAGAGCAATTGCGACTCGTACACCAGGATTCTCTGGTGCGGATCTTGAAAACTTATTAAACGAAGCTGCTTTAGTAGCTGCACGTCGAGATAAGAAGAAGATTGATATGAGTGATATCGATGAAGCAACGGATCGTGTTATTGCAGGTCCAGCTAAGAAAAGTCGTGTTATCTCTGAAAAAGAACGTAATATCGTTGCTTTCCATGAAGCAGGCCATACTGTAATTGGTGTTGTTCTTGATGAAGCTGATGTCGTTCATAAAGTAACAATTGTCCCTCGTGGTCAGGCTGGTGGATATGCGGTAATGCTTCCGAAGGAAGATCGTTACTTCATGACAAAGCCAGAGTTACTTGATAAAATCACTGGTTTACTTGGTGGTCGAGTAGCTGAGGAGATTGTATTTGGTGAAGCAAGTACAGGTGCTCACAACGATTTCCAACGTGCAACTGGTATTGCAAGACGTATGGTTACGGAATTCGGTATGAGTGATAAGCTTGGACCGATGCAATTTGGTAGCTCACAAGGTGGTCAGGTATTCTTAGGAAGAGACTTCCATTCAGAACAAAACTACAGTGATGCAATCGCACATGAAATTGATGTGGAAATGCAAACAATTATTAAAGAATGTTATGCTCGTGCGAAACATATTCTTACTGAAAAACGAGATAAGCTTGATATTATCGCGAAAACGTTACTTGAAGTAGAAACATTAGACGCAGAGCAAATTAATCATTTATATGATTATGGCAGATTACCTGAGCGTCCAACATCTTCAGATGATGTGAAAGTAAACATCAATATGAAGAAAGACGATGAAGATAAAGAAGATAAGTAAGAAATGAAGGAGTGACTATCGTCACTCCTTTTTTGTTTGTTAAGATTTTTGTTAATTACTATTAAGGGCTTAGTGGATAAAGTAATTTAAGTAAAACTAGTATTAAAAATTGAAATAGAGAGCAATCTTTTTGTAAAATGATGAGGATAGGAAAGCTGATTATATAAGTATGTGTGATATGATGTTTTTATAAGTTTTATACATACTACACAAATATAGATTAAATAAGATAAGTGGTGAGAATATGATTTTTGTATTGGATGTAGGGAACACAAATGCTGTACTAGGCGTGTTTGAAGAGGGGGAACTTCGTCAGCATTGGCGCATGGAAACAGATCGTCATAAGACAGAAGATGAATATGGAATGCTTGTAAAACAGTTACTTGATCATGAGGGTCTTTCGTTTGAAGATGTGAAAGGTATTATTGTGTCTTCAGTCGTACCACCAATTATGTTCGCTTTAGAACGTATGTGTGAAAAATATTTTAAAATTAAACCGCTTGTAGTAGGGCCTGGAATAAAAACGGGGCTAAATATTAAATATGAAAATCCACGTGAAGTAGGCGCAGATCGAATTGTAAATGCAGTAGCGGGAATCCAATTGTATGGAAGTCCACTTATTATTGTTGATTTTGGTACGGCTACTACATATTGTTATATTAATGAAGAAAAGCATTATATGGGTGGAGTTATTACGCCAGGAATTATGATTTCAGCAGAGGCTTTATATAGTAGGGCAGCAAAACTTCCTCGTATTGAAATTACAAAACCGAGCAGTGTTGTTGGGAAGAATACAGTAAGTGCGATGCAATCAGGTATTCTTTATGGTTATGTAGGACAAGTGGAAGGTATTGTTAAGCGTATGAAAGAAGAAGCTAAACAAGAACCGAAAGTTATTGCAACAGGTGGATTGGCGAAATTAATTTCAGAAGAATCGAATGTAATTGATATTGTAGATCCATTTTTAACGTTAAAAGGCTTGTATATGTTATATGAGCGTAATGCAAATTTACAGCATGAGAAAGGTGAATAAATAAGTATGAAAGATTATTTAGTAAAAGCGTTAGCGTTTGATGGAGAAGTACGTGCGTATAGTGTACGTACAACGAATACAGTAAGTGAGGCACAAAGACGTCATGATACATGGAGGACAGCTTCGGCGGCACTTGGTCGTTCTTTAACTGCAGGTACAATGATGGGTGCGATGTTAAAAGGTGATCAAAAGTTAACGATTAAGGTAGAAGGTAATGGTCCGATTGGCCCTATCTTAGTAGATGCTCATGCAAATGGGGATGTACGTGGCTACGTAACGAATCCACATGTTGATTTTGAAGGAACGGAACAAGGGAAATTACGTGTATATCAAGCGGTAGGTACAGAAGGGTTTGTAACAGTAATTAAAGATATTGGGATGCGTGAGCCGTTTATCGGTCAATCTCCAATCGTTTCGGGAGAACTAGGGGAAGATTTCACGTATTATTTCGCAGTTTCTGAGCAGACGCCTTCTTCTGTTGGTGTGGGTGTACTTGTAAATGGAGATGACAGCGTATTAGCGGCGGGTGGATTTATCCTTCAAATTATGCCGGGCGCACAGGAAGAAACAATTTCATTCATTGAAGATCGTTTGCAAAAAATCCCGCCTGTATCAACATTGATCGAACAAGGTCTTTCTCCAGAAGAGCTACTATATGCAGTCCTTGGAGAAGATAAAGTAAAAGTATTAGAAACAATGGATGTTCAATTTAATTGTACGTGCTCACGTGAACGTATTGAGAGTGTGTTAATTAGTTTAGGTAAAACAGAGTTAGAGCAAATTCGTGAAGAAGAAGAAGAAACAGAAGTTCATTGTCATTTCTGTAATGAACGATACAAGTTCTCTAAAGAAGATATTACAAATTTAATTGAGAATTTGTAATAAGGGGATTAACCCTCCGAATAGATTGACAAACAGGGAATTTTCTGACAAAATCTAAATATAGATAAAACCAATAAAAATACTCGGTGTTAGGAGTGACAGGAATGCGAGTGGCACAATCAGTTTCAGAATTAATCGGGAAAACGCCGATCGTTAAGTTGAACCGCATCGTAGAATCAGACAGCGCAGATATATACTTAAAACTAGAATTTATGAATCCAGGGAGTAGCGTTAAAGATCGTATTGCACTAGCTATGATTGAAGATGCTGAAAAAAAGGGATTGTTAAAAGAGGGCGATACAATCATTGAGCCAACAAGTGGTAACACAGGGATTGGTTTAGCGATGGTAGCGGCTGCTAAAGGATATAATGCAATTTTAGTAATGCCAGAAACAATGAGTATTGAGCGTCGTAATTTATTACGTGCTTACGGTGCTGAATTAGTATTGACTCCAGGTCCTGAAGGGATGGGTGGAGCAATTCGTAAAGCGACTGAATTAGCGAAAGAGCATGGCTACTTTATACCACAACAGTTCAAAAACCAATCAAATCCAGAAATTCACCGTTTAACAACAGGTCCAGAAATTATTGAACAAATGGGCGACCAATTAGATGCGTTTATTGCAGGTATTGGTACAGGTGGAACGATTACTGGTGCTGGTGAAGTGCTGAAGGAAGCGTATAAAGATATTAAAATTTATGCAGTAGAACCTGCAGATTCACCAGTATTATCTGGTGGGAAACCAGGTCCACATAAAATCCAAGGAATTGGGGCGGGATTTGTTCCGGAGACGTTGGATGTAGAAGTATATGATGAAATTATTCAAGTGAAAACAGAGCAAGCATTTGAATATGCGAGAAGAGTGGCTAAAGAGGAAGGTATTTTAGTTGGTATCTCTTCAGGCGCAGTTATTTATGCAGCAACAGAAGTTGCGAAAAAGTTAGGTAAAGGGAAAAAGGTACTTGTTATTATCCCGAGTAACGGTGAACGTTATTTAAGTACACCACTTTATCAATTTGAATCATAATTAAATGCGATTGAAAAAGCATCCTTGAAAAAGGATGCTTTTTCTTTTTGGATTGGAAATAGGAAAAGAGTGAATGACTAGAAAACTTCATGTAAAATAAGAGGTAGTATAATTAAATTATTTTCACTAGCCTTCGAGTATAATCAATCTCTATATAAATAACTTATGTAGTTGGAGCTGGTTCATCTAAGAGGGTGGGATAAAAGAAGACGGGGTGTTGATATGCAACGAAGAAAATCTTTAGCGCTTTCTATTCCATATCAGTTAGATTTCTTTAAGCAATATAAATTTCTTTCTCAGGATAAGCCGCAACATATTTTGCTGGAAAGTGGACGTGGCGGTCGTTATAACATAGTGGGTTTAAACCCGGTAGCGGTAATCCAAGGGAAGGGTGAAAAGTTACATATAAGTGAAAGCGGTAAGGAAACAATAAAAAGAGGGAATCCATTAGATTTAATGCAAGAATATATGGAGAAATGGAAAACAGACTACAATCCAGAGTACCCGCCTTTTCAAGGTGGTGCAATTGGCTACTTTAGTTATGATTGTATCCGTTATATCGAAAAACTCCCTTCTCTTGCAGAGGATGATCTGAATATACCCGATATATACTTTTTATTATTTGACGATGTGTTTGTCTATGATCAAAAAGAAAAGCTATTGTGGATTATTACACATTATGTAGATAAGCATGCAGAAGCAGAAGAACGTTTAAATGAATGGAAGGATCTTTGGGTGGCAGAAGTGCCTGAAGTGACTATGCCGTTTGAACGTCCTAAAAAGAAAAATGAAGCGGTTGCCTTTACAGAAACAGGCTTTATGAAGGCAGTTGAATGTATTCAAGAATATATTGGGGCGGGTGATGTGTTCCAAGTAAACTTGTCGACGAGACAAGAAAGAACTTTACAAACGCATCCACTAGAAATTTATACAAGTCTTCGTGAAATTAATCCATCTCCATATATGGGTTACCTGGAGCTTGGGGATTTTCAAATTGTTAGTGGATCGCCAGAGTTGTTAATTAAGAAACAAGGAACTGAAGTAAGTACAAGACCAATTGCTGGAACGAGATCTAGAGGCGCGGATGAGCAAGAGGATGAAGAATTAGCAAGAGAATTAATTGAGAACGAAAAAGAAAGAGCAGAGCATGTAATGCTTGTGGATTTAGAAAGAAATGATTTAGGGCGTGTTTGTAAATATGGCACTGTAGAAGTAGATGAATTTATGGTAATTGAGAAATACTCACATGTTATGCATATTGTTTCTAATGTGCGTGGTGAGGTGGAAGAAGATAAAGATGCTTTTGATTTAGTGAAGGCTGTATTCCCTGGTGGAACAATTACTGGTGCCCCGAAAATACGTACAATGGAAATTATTGAGGAATTAGAACCTGTTCGCCGAGGGATTTATACAGGTTCAATCGGTTGGATTGGTTATTCTGGAGATACAGAATTGAATATTGTAATTAGAACACTTCTTGCTAAAGATGGAAAAGCTCATGTACAAGCGGGGGCGGGAATTGTAATTGATTCAAATCCGGAAAACGAATATAAAGAGTCGTTAAAAAAGGCGATTGCTTTATGGCGTGCAAAAGAACGTAGCGAAGAAACGGTTAGGTGAGAGAAATGATATTAATGATTGATAATTATGATTCTTTTACATTTAATTTAGTGCAGTTTCTTGGAGAACTTGGACAAGAGCTCGTTGTTAAACGTAACGATGAAGTGACGATTTCAGATATCGAGAATATGAAACCAGATTTTCTAATGATTTCTCCAGGTCCATGTAGTCCTAATGAAGCGGGGATTAGTATGGAAGTTATTAAATACTTCGCGGGGAAGATTCCGATTTTTGGAGTTTGTTTAGGGCATCAATCTATTGCACAAGTGTTTGGTGGAGAGGTTGTTCGTGCAGAACGATTAATGCATGGGAAAACTTCGCTTATGCATCATGATGGAAAGACGATTTTTTCGGATATTCCTAATCCGTTTACTGCGACGCGCTATCATTCCCTTATTGTTAAGAAAGAGACGTTACCAGATTGCTTAGAGGTAACATCTTGGACGGAGGAAGGGGAAATTATGGCACTTCGTCATAAGACATTGCCGATAGAGGGTGTGCAATTCCATCCGGAATCTATTATGACTTCTCATGGGAAAGAGTTATTGCAGAATTTCATTCGTAAATACAGTCCAAGTGCGACATTATGTTAATTTACGTAAATGGTCAGTATGTAGAAGCAAGTGAAGCGAGAATTTCTCCTTATGATCATGGTTATTTATATGGTCTTGGAGTTTTTGAAACGTTTCGTATTTATAATGGTCATCCTTTCTTATTGGATGATCATTATGACCGTTTAATAGAGGCGCTGGATACATTGCAAATTAAATGGACAATGACAAAAAATGATGTGATGCTTATTTTGAAAGATTTACTCGCTAAGAATGAATTGAAGCATGCATATGTACGTTTTAATGTATCGGCAGGTATAGATGAAATAGGATTACAAACGGAAATATACGAAGAGCCTTCGGTTATTGTTTTTATAAAACCTTTAACAGCTCCAGGAGATGTAGTAGAAAAAGAAGGTGTTATTTTAAAACAAGTGCGAAATACACCGGAAGGGACATTTCGCCTGAAGTCTCATCACTATTTAAATAATATTTTAGGTAAGCGTGAAATTGGAAATGTTGTGAGCAAGGAAGGTATTTTCCTTACTGAAGCAGGTTATGTTGCAGAGGGTATTGTTTCGAATCTATTTTTTGTGAAAGGTGATGTTTTATATACACCTTCGTTAGAGACAGGTATTTTAAATGGTATCACTCGTGCGTTTATTATAAAGAGTGCTGAAGAATTAAATATAGAAGTAAAGGAAGGTTTCTTTACAAAAGATGAGCTACTTTCAGCGGATGAAGTCTTCGTAACAAACTCTATTCAAGAAATTGTTCCGCTTTATCGTATAGAAGCGCAGGATTTCCCGGGTAAAGTAGGAGTGGTTACAAAAAGTTTAATGTACCTTTATGGAATGCAAAGAGAGAAATTATGGAGCAGAAATGAATTACGAAGAGGAGATGTGTAGTTTGAAGTGGGATTATGATTTACGCTGCGGCGAATATACATTGAATTTAAATGAAAAGACATTAATTATGGGGATTTTAAATGTAACACCAGATTCGTTTTCTGATGGTGGGAGTTACAACGAGGTAGATGCTGCGGTACGTCACGCAAAAGAAATGCAAGGTGAAGGTGCTCATATTATTGATATTGGTGGCGAATCTACTCGCCCAGGTTTTGCTAAAGTATCAGTAGAAGAAGAAATAAAGCGAGTCGTCCCGATGATTCAAGCAGTTTCAAAAGAAGTAAAATTACCTATATCTATCGATACATATAAAGCTGAAGTTGCAAAACAAGCAATTGAGGCTGGTGCTCATATTATTAATGATATTTGGGGGGCGAAGGCGGAGCCGAAAATTGCTGAAGTCGCAGCCCATTATGATGTACCCATCATTTTAATGCATAACCGTGATAATATGAATTATCGTAATTTAATGGCGGATATGATTGCTGATTTGTATGACAGTATTAAAATTGCTAAAAATGCTGGTGTGCGAGATGAGAATATTATTTTAGATCCAGGTATCGGTTTTGCTAAAACACCGGAGCAGAACTTAGAGGCGATGCGTAATTTAGAACAGTTAAATGTGCTAGGTTATCCGGTTCTCTTAGGTACTTCGAGAAAGTCCTTTATTGGGCACGTATTAGATTTGCCAGTAGAGGAACGCCTTGAGGGAACGGGAGCTACTGTTTGTCTTGGTATTGAAAAGGGCTGTGAGTTTGTTCGTGTCCATGATGTGAAAGAAATGGCGCGTATGGCTAAAATGATGGATGCGATGATTGGTAAGGGGGTAAGGTAATTGGATAAAATTTATATCCATGATATGGAATTTTATGGTTATCATGGTGTTTTTCCAGAGGAGAATAGATTAGGTCAGAGATTTAAAGTTGACTTAACGGTGGAGTTGGATTTAAAGCGTGCAGGGGAAAGTGATGACTTAGAGC
The DNA here is from genome assembly GCF_008042345.1 of Bacillus sp. AR8-1. Classification (NCBI taxonomy): domain Bacteria; kingdom Bacillati; phylum Bacillota; class Bacilli; order Caryophanales; family Bacillaceae; genus Bacillus; species Bacillus sp. AR8-1. The sequence continues at coordinate 3,885 of NZ_QNUB01000003.1, read as the reverse complement.
ATTCTGTCAATTATGGAGAGCTTTTCGAATTATGTAGAAAAGTTGTTGAGGATAGAAAGTATAAGCTTGTGGAGAGTATCGCTGAAAATATTGCTGCAGATATATTAAAGCAATATAAAAGGATTTCACGGTGTACAATTAAGGTGATTAAACCAGATCCGCCGATACCGGGCCATTATCGCGCTGTAGCAGTAGAAATTACGAGAGAACGTCCATGAATAATATAGCGTACATTGCATTAGGGTCAAATATTGGAGAGCGTTATACGTATTTAACTGAAGCCATTCAGTTTTTAAATAAAAGTCCGTATATTCAAGTTGATGATGTTTCGTCAGTGTATGAAACTGATCCAGTTGGCTATACTGACCAAAGTTGTTTTTTAAATTTAGTTATAAAAATTTCTACCAATTTATCACCGCAAGAATTATTGAAAGTAACACAAAAAGTAGAAAATGACCTAGGAAGAAAAAGGGAAATTAGGTGGGGGCCGAGGACTATCGACCTTGACATTTTACTTTATAATCAAGAGAATATTGAAGCAGAGAATCTTATTGTTCCGCATCCGCGGATGTTCGAAAGAGCTTTTGTTATCGTTCCGTTGTTAGAGATTAATCAAGATATAAAACAAAACATTTCACGTTCACAAGTAGAAGAAATGAAAAGGCGAGAGGGAGTAACGGTATGGAAGCAGAAAAATGGGGAAGACGCATTCGTGCTTTTCGAAAGCTAAAAGGCTACACGCAAGAAGGTTTTGCTAAAGAATTAGGGGTATCAGTATCTGTTTTAGGTGAAGTTGAGAGAGGGAATCGATCGCCTTCTCAAGATTTTGTAGTAGAAGTTGCTAAGGCGTTAAATGTTTCGATAGATGAATTAATGCCAAAGTGACTGTGCAGGAAGGAGTAGGTTGATTGTTAAAGATTGCAAATATTGAGATGAAAAATCCGGTTGTATTAGCACCGATGGCGGGAGTGTGTAACTCTGCATTCCGTTTAACAGTTAAAGAATTTGGTGCAGGTTTAGTTTGTGCTGAAATGGTAAGTGATAAGGCAATATTACTGAATAACAAAAGAACATTAGATATGTTATATATTGATGAGAGAGAAAAACCATTAAGTTTACAAATTTTCGGTGGAGAGAAAGATACGCTTGTAGATGCTGCGAAATACGTAGATAAATATACGACAGCAGACATTATTGATATTAATATGGGTTGCCCAGTACCGAAAATCGTTAAATGTGATGCGGGGGCAAGGTGGCTTCTAGATCCAAATAAAATATACGAAATGGTAGCAGCGGTTGTAGATGCTGTTGAAAAGCCGGTTACGGTTAAAATGCGTATCGGTTGGGATGAAGAACATATTTTCGCAATAGAAAATGCTAGAGCTGTTGAGCGTGCTGGCGGACAAGCTGTGGCGGTTCACGGACGTACGCGAGTGCAAATGTATGAAGGGAAAGCAGATTGGGATATCATTAAACAAGTAAAGCAAGCTGTGAATATCCCGGTTATCGGAAATGGTGATGTAGAAACACCGCAAGATGCGAAGCGTATGCTTGATGAGATTGGTGTAGATGGTGTTATGATTGGTCGTGCAGCTCTTGGGGATCCATGGATGATTTATCGTACGGTAAAGTATTTAGAGACAGGTGAATTAATGCCGGAACCAACAGTCCGTGAGAAAATTGATGTATGTATGTTGCATCTAGATCGTCTTATCGATTTAAAGAACGAAAATGTTGCTGTAAGAGAGATGAGAAAGCATGCGGCTTGGTATTTAAAAGGTGTTCGTGGTAATGCGAGTGTGCGTAATGGTATCAATACTTGCAACACGCGTGAAGACCTTGCGAATGTATTAGGTGCATTTGTAGAAGAAGTAGAGGCGAAACAACAAACAATTTACGTTGGTTAATAAGGAGGACGGAGAAGATTGACATTCTTCTACACACTTCCTATAATTACGTGAAAGAAAGAAGAACTGCCAGTTAGTTGCTGGCAGTTTTTCTAGTTGAGTAGAAAATGCTATACTGTATATATTGTAAAAATTAATAGAGCTGGAGTGATATCAATATCATGGATAACATGAACCACGAAGAATTAAACGACCAATTGCTTGTTCGTCGTGAAAAGCTACATAATTTACGTGAGCAAGGAATCGATCCGTTCGGTAAACGATTTGAACGCACAAATTCAACAACCGACTTAGTAAGTCTATATGGAGAATTCTCTAAAGAAGAATTAGAAGAGAAGGAAATCACGGTTTCTATCGCTGGTCGTATTATGACAAAACGCGGTAAAGGAAAAGCTGGATTCGCACACATTCAAGATTTACACGGACAAGTTCAAATTTACGTTCGTAAAGATACTGTTGGAGATGAAGAGTACGAGTTATTTACGACAGCAGATTTAGGTGACTTAGTAGGTATTGAAGGTAAAGTGTTCAAAACAAACGTTGGAGAACTTTCAGTAAAAGCAACAGGATTTACGCTTTTAACGAAATCTCTTCGTCCATTACCGGATAAATACCATGGATTAAAAGATGTTGAACAACGATACCGTCAACGTTACTTAGACTTAATTACAAGTATGGAAAGTCGTGAAACATTTGTTACTCGTAGTAAAATCATTCGTGAAATGAGAAGATATTTAGATGACAACGGTTATCTTGAAGTAGAAACGCCTATGATGCACGCGATTGCGGGTGGAGCATCTGCTCGTCCTTTCACTACGCATCATAATGCGTTAGATATGGAATTATATATGCGTATCGCAATTGAACTTCATTTAAAACGTCTTATTGTGGGCGGATTAGAAAAAGTTTATGAGATCGGCCGTGTATTCCGTAATGAGGGTGTATCAACTCGTCATAATCCTGAGTTTACGATGATTGAATTATATGAAGCGTACGCTGATTATAATGATATTATGAAACTAACAGAAAATATGGTTGCTCATATTGCGAAAAAAGTATTGGGTACAACAACGATCCAATATGGTGATTATGAAATTAATCTAGAACCAGAATGGACACGTCTTCATATGGTAGATGCAATTAAGCAACACTCTGGAGCGGATTTCTGGACTCCGATGAGTGTAGAAGAAGCGCGTGAGCTTGCAAAAGAACATAATGTAGAAATTAAGGATACAATGGAAGTTGGTCATATCATTAATGAGTTCTTCGAGCAAAAAGTAGAAGATAAATTAATTCAACCAACATTTATTTACGGTCATCCGGTAGAAATTTCGCCACTTGCGAAAAAGAATGACGAAGATCCACGATTCACAGATCGTTTCGAGTTATTTATCGTTGCACGTGAACATGCAAATGCATTCACTGAGTTAAACGATCCAATTGATCAAAAAGAACGTTTTGAAGCTCAATTAAAAGAGCGTGAGCAAGGTAATGACGAAGCTCACATGATGGATGATGATTATATCGAAGCTCTTGAGTACGGTATGCCTCCTACGGGTGGATTAGGAATCGGTATTGATCGTCTAGTTATGTTATTAACAAATGCACCATCTATTCGTGATGTATTATTATTCCCTGCTATGCGTCATAAACAAGACTAAGCTTTGGAGATTTCTCCAAAGTTTTTTTTATTTGAGTATGAGTTGCGTGGGTATAATAGATCTTGATGGTGCGAGAAATTATATTTATATAGAAGAAATGTGCTGTTTTTATACTTTTTTACTAAGTTAAAAATTTTATTAGAAAAACTATTGCATTTTAATAATTAAACTGGTATATTTATATCCGTTGCCACGAAAGGTAACAAGCAAAACAAACGAAAAACAACTTATTGAAAAAAGTTGTTGACGAAAATATAACAAAATGTTATATTGATAAAGTCGCTTGTGAGCGACAACGTAGTTCTTTGAAAACTGAA